>CAIPGJ010000531.1 GCA_903864555.1 uncultured Pseudomonadota bacterium
GGCCAACTATTCGGCAGCCAAGGCGGGCCTGCTGGGGCTGACCAGCGCCATGTCGCTGGAACTGGGCGGGCACGGGGTGACCGTGAATGCCATTGCGCCGGGCCTGATCAGGACCGAGCGCGTGAAGGCATTGCGCAACTTCAAGGTCATGGCGCAAAGGGCCGTCGAACGGACTCCCGTCAAGAGGGCGGGGGAACCGCAGGACGTGGCAGAAGGTGTTCTCTTCCTGGCCTCCAGGCGATCCGGATGGATCACCGGGGAGGTGCTTTACATCACTGGCGGGCGATACTCGTCGACTTGAACATTCAAAACAGGGGCAATCATGAAATTATTCAGATTCAACGGCGGGCGCATCGGCATCATGGATGGTGGCACTGCCTACGACATTACTGACGCGCTGGGCATCGACCTGAATGCCTGGCCGCCGGTCCAGATGATCACCCTGATCAGGGACTTCAAGGAAAAGACCAGCGGCATCACCTCGAACCCCAAGACGCGCAAGGTGAATTTTGCCGATTTGCGCCTGGATGTGCCGATCGAATGGCCGAACAAGTTGCTGGCCCTGCCGGTCAATTACAGCGAACACAAGGTGGAGATGAACTCTCCCAACCGGGCCGATCTGAATGGCTTCTTCCTGAAGGCCAATTCCTCGCTTTGCGGGCCCAATGACCCGATCGTGCTGCCCTCGATTCCCGGCCGGGAAATCCACCACGAATGCGAACTGGGGATCGTCATCAGTCGCCAGGGGCGCAATGTGTCACGCAAGGACGCGCTGGATTACATCTTCGGCTACGCCTGCCTGATTGACGTGGTCGTCCGCGGCAAGGAGGAGCGCGTGATGCGCAAGTCCTGGGATTCCTTCTGCCCCTTCGGCCCATGGATAGTGACGGCAGACGAGATTCCCGATCCGTCCGACATCGACATGAAGCTGTGGGTCAACGGTGACCTGCGCCAGCATGACAGCACCAAGAACCTGATTGTGGACATTCCCGGAATGATCGAGTTGATTTCCAGGGTGGCGACCATCTATCCGGGCGACATCATTGCCACCGGCACGCCGGCCGGCGTCGGCCCCCTGCAGGCGGGTGACAAGGTGCGCATTGCCATTGACCGGGTCGGCGAGATGAACCTGGTGGTCAAGCCGGCTTGATGCCGGCAGTTCGTACAGCGTCCTGAAGGAGGTATCCGGTGGCAACAGTCAGTCCTGCCGAGTTTTCCAAGGCGGCCAACATGGAGCAGCTTTACGAGCTGCTGGCAAAAGCCGGCATAGGTCCGGGCTGGAACAAGCCGGAGCCTTCGCTGTGGCCGTCGCCGAAGAAGAATTTTCTTCCGGCACACTTTTCCTACGGGATCGGGCATGCCGCGCTCGAATCTGCAGGCAAATTTGTCAGTACCGAGCTTGCCGAGCGACGCAATCTCATCCTCTCCAATCCGGTGCCTGGCAATACCTACGGCACGGCACGTACCATCGTGTCTGCCTACCAGATGGTGATGCCCCATGAGGTCGCGCGCAGCCATCGACATACGCCCAATGCCTTGCGACTGGTTGTAGATGCTGCGCC
>CAIPGJ010000532.1 GCA_903864555.1 uncultured Pseudomonadota bacterium
CAGTGGCGGGTTCCAGCACTTCCCACACCGTCATCTCGGTCACGCCCGCGGCCTGGCCGTAGATCGCCCACGACGGGCCGTGGTCATGCGGCTTGCCGATCTTCGCGCCATGCTTGTGCTCGGCAAAGATGCAGAACTTCAGCTGGGGGTCTTCATACAGCAACTCGCGCTCGGAGGTGCTCTCGGGCACGTATTGTTCGACGAAGGCCGGGTCTGCCAACAAGAGTTTCAGCAGTTCACACACCTGCTGCCGTCCTGCGGGGCCCGGGTCCGCCTTCAGCAGTGCGTTGCACTGCCGGGCGAATGCCTCGATTCGGTCTGCCATGGTCTCCTCCCTGGATGATCCGGCGGGGTGAATGATCTCACAGGCTGCCGGCCGTCCCCGGCCAGGGTTCCACACCGGGGCCGCCTCCGCTAAGCTGCGCTGAAACCAGCACGTAAAACAAAACACCATGGAGGACACCATGCAGCCCGCTTACCGCTACGACCACATCCACCTGCGCGCCCGCGACCCCGAGGCCACCATGGCCTTCTACGTGAAGATGTTCGACGCGAAGCGCGTGGCCTTCGTCCAGTCCAACGGCCTCCCGCGCGAGGACCTGGACCTGAACGGCCTCACCATCTTCATCGCCGAGAACACCCCCGGCGTGGAACTGCCCGATGCCCCCGCCAGCAACTACTACGGCCTGGACCACATCGGCCTGCGCGTGGACGACGTCGACGCCGCCGTGGCCGAATTGAAGCGCCGCGGTGCCGCCATCATCAAGGGCCCCGTCACCATCCGCCCCGGCGTGCGCATCGCCTTCGTGCAGGGGCCGGACCAGGTGCGCATCGAACTGCTGCAGCGGGACGGCTTCGAGATCAGCGAGGCGGTGGGGCGCTAGCCAGTGCAGCCGGGGCCGAAATCGGCCCTGCCCGTGTCCGTGTCAAAATTGGCCAGACAGACGCGCATGACTGTGGCACGGCGGCCCCGCCGTAGTCGGACAGCGCGAACCGATACATTCAGGAGATGACAATGGCACAACGCGAAGTGGTGGTACTGAGCGGCACACGCACGGGCATCGGCGATTACGGCGGGTCCCTGAAGGACATCCCGCCCACGGCGCTGGGGGCGACGGTGATCCGCGAGGCGGTCGCCCGGGCGAAGCTGGATCCGGCCGTGGTCGGCCATGTCGTCATGGGCAGCGTCGTCCACGGTGAGGCACGCGACATGTATTTGTCGCGCGTGGCTGCCATCGATGGCGGCATGCCGGTGGGCACCCCCTGCCTCACGGTCAACCGGCTGTGCGGCTCCGGCCTGCAGGCCATTGTGTCGGCGGCCCAGCACATCCTGCTGGGCGACACCGATTGCGTGGTCGGCGGCGGGGCCGAGAGCATGAGCCGTGCAGCTTATTTCCTGCCCGCGGCGCGCTGGGGGCAGCGCATGGGCGATGCGGTGGCGGTCGACGCCATGACCGCGGCCCTGCATGATCCCTTCGGCCACGGCCACATGGGCATCACCGCC
>CAIPGJ010000533.1 GCA_903864555.1 uncultured Pseudomonadota bacterium
CGGCGGGTTCATATGCCTCCATCGATTTGTTCGAAACCTGCTTCCCGCCGCTGCTAAATGCCCTGCAGCCAAAGCGCTTCGAGTTCTGAACTGCTGCGCCGACCATCCTTGCTTTCCACGACGCCATGAATCAACTCAGTCCGCGCGAACTGTCCGAGTGGTTGTCCGATCCGGAGCGTGCAAAACCTCTTTTGCTGGATGTTCGCGAGCCCTGGGAATTCGAGCTCTGCCACATTGACGGATCGATTCCGGTGCCGATGAACAGAGTGCCGCAGCGCCTGCAAGAACTGGATCCCGATGCACAGACCGTCGTGATCTGCCATCATGGCGCGCGCAGTTTCCAGGTGGCGCATTTTCTCGAGCGCAATGGATTTCAGCAATTGCACAATCTCGCCGGCGGCGTTGACGCATGGGCGCGAACCATCAACCCCGAGATGCCCCTTTACTAGGTATCAGTATCCATGCGTACATCGATCAAAAAATCAACGAGATTTGCCCTGAACGGTTGCGCGGCAGCAATGGCCGCCTGCGCGATGCTCACTTCTCCCCTTGCGATCGCCGCCGACCTGCTGCAGGTGTATCGGGACGCGAGGGCGAATGATGCGGTGTACGCTGCGGCGCGCTCGACGGTGGAGGCCGGGCGCGAGCGTCTGCCGCAGGGCCGGGCGCTGATCCTGCCCACGGTGAACCTGACGGGCAACTCCACCTACACCGATGCCGATGTACGGGCGGGCACCCCCAATGCCCCCTTCATCCCGCGCCAGTTCAGCACCAACGCCTGGACGGTGACCCTGAACCAGCCCCTGTTCCGGATGCAGAACTGGGCCCAGTACCAGCAGGCGGAGTTCCAGGTCACCCAGGCCGAGGCCACGTTCGGCCAGGCAGGCCAGGACCTGATCATTCGCGCCGCCCAGGCCTACTTCGATGTGCTCGCCTCCCAGGACAGCCTGGCCTTCATCGGTGCGCAGAAGGCTGCCATTACCGAACAGCTGGACTCGGCCAAGCGCAACTTCGAGGTAGGGACAGCCACGATCACCGACACCCACGAGGCCCAGGCCCGCTTTGACCTGTCCACCTCCCAGGAGATTGCCGCCCGCAACGACCTGGAGATCAAGCGCCAGGCGCTGCAGCAGTTGATCGGACGCACCTCTGATGCGCTCACGCCGCTGCGCTCGAACCTGCAGCTGGTCCCGCCGCAGCCGGCGGTGATGGAGACCTGGGTGGAGACGGCCCAGCGGGAGAACTTCACCGTGCGGGTGCAGGAGGCCGCCCTGGAGATCGCCCGCCGCGAGGTCGAGCGCAGCCGGGCGGGCCACTACCCGACACTGGACCTGGTGGGGACGCTGGGCGGCTCGGCCACCAGCGGCAGCACGAACACCGGAGTGGGCTCGGAACAAAAGAGCACCACCATTGGCTTGCAGCTGACCGTACCGATCTTTGCCGGGTTTGCCACCAGCTCACGGATACGGGAGACGCTGGCGCTGCAGGAGAAGGCCAGAGCTGACCTGGAGAACAGCCGGCGGCAATCGGCGCTGGCGGCGCGCCAATCCTTCATCGGGGTGACCAACGGCATGGCGCAGGTGCGGGCGCTGGAGCAGGCGCTCCTTTCCTCGGAGACGGCGCTGGCCTCGAACAAGCTGGGCTATGAGGTGGGTGTGCGCATCA
>CAIPGJ010000534.1 GCA_903864555.1 uncultured Pseudomonadota bacterium
CATGAAGTCGCACGCAGCCATCGCCACACGCCCAATGCCTTGCGACTGGTTGTGGATGCTGCGCCCCGGACCTACACCATCGTGGACGGCAAGAAGGTGCCAATGCTGCCGGGTGATGTCCTGCTGACCCCGAACTGGAGCTGGCATGGTCATAGCAACGAAAGCGATGAGTGCGCCTACTGGATCGACTTTCTGGATGCGCCCCTGGTGCAGTTGCTGGAGCCGATGTTCCTGGAGGGTTTTCCGGGCGGTTTCGTGGAGAAAACCGATGTCGTGGATGAGATCTCGCCTTTCCGCTTCCCGTTTGCCGAGGTGAAGGCGAAGCTGGCTGCCCTGCCATCGTCACCAGATGGCAAGCGTGATCTGCTGCTGGGGCCCAAGACCCTGGACACCCTGGACCTGCATGTCTGGGGGCTGGATGCCGGGGCTGAATATTCAGATGCGCGTCGCACCGCCAATTCCGTGTTTGCGGTCATGGAGGGACGCGGAACCTCGGTCATCGAGGGCAGCGAATTCCGCTGGGATCGTGGCGATGTGTTTGTCGTCCCGGCATGGAACTCGCATGACTGCAAGGCGGATGTCGGCAGCCACCTGTTGCGGGTGACCGATGCGCCGGTGATGCGCCGCTTCAACTGGTTTCGCGAGCAGGCCTAGGCGCAAGATTTTCCGGGGCGGGCGTACTGCCCGCGACTCCCTTTGTTGCATGCCGGTGAATGAGGTTTGATCCAGATGCCGAACGAAACACAGAGCGCCGATGTCATTGTGGTGGGGGCCGGACTTGCGGGCCATAGCGCCGCCTTGTCTGCCGCCGAAACCGGTGCCAGCGTGCTGTTTCTGGAAAAGACACCACGATATGGCGGAAGCTCCATCACCGCCGGTGGATCCTTTGCCTTTTCCAATACAGAAGCGCAGCGCGCGGCGGGTATCCAGGACAGCGATGAGCTGTTCCGCCAGGATCTGTTCAAGGCAGCCAACGAAAAGTGTGATCCGGTGCTGGTGGATGCCTACCTTGCCCGCCAGCATGAGGCGCACGCGTGGTTGCAGGGGATGGGTGTCGAATTCCACAAGGTATCCTTGAGTTCCAGCACATCCGTGCCGAGGACGCATCCCACCAGCCCGAAGCAATTGCTGGCCGCCCTGCATGAACGCGTACAGGCGAACAAACGGATTCGCTGGATGCCAGGCACGGCAGCACGGCGCCTGACGGTGGATGACGCCGGGCGTGTAACCGGCATCGAGCTGGCAGATGGCAAGACGCGTTTCATGGCCAAGGGTGGTGTCATCCTTGCCACAGGAGGATTCTCCAGGAGCCCATCCTACATCGAGAAGTTTGCGCCAGAACTGGCCACTGCGCCTGCGTGGGGAGGCGAGGGCAACACCGGCGACGGCATGACCATGGCGTGCGCGCTGGGTGCCGACTTCCTCGATACCGGATATGTCACCGGGACCTATGGCATTTCGATCAACCACTATCCCGAACTTGACTCCCGGCCCGGTGATGAGCCCTACCTGCGCATGGCCAATTATCGCGGCGCGATTATCGTGAACCTGGAGGCCAGGCGATTTGCAGATGAGTCCATTTCCTACAAGAAGCTGGGCCTTTACACGCTGATGCAAGCCAAGGCCGTGGCATTCCAGGTGTTTGACCAGAGCATCATGGACCAGTCGGCTGTCGCACCCAACATCAATGACTTCAAGAGCGTGCTCGAGCTGGGCATGATCCGGCAGGCCAATGATTGGCGCTCGCTGGGGGAGGCTGTCGGCATTGACGGCAATGCCCTTGAGGCCACGGTCATGAAGTACAACGCCGACGTGAAGGCTGGAATCGATACGGAGCACGGACGGCAGACGCTTGGTGGAGGCTTTGGCAAGCCGGTGC
>CAIPGJ010000535.1 GCA_903864555.1 uncultured Pseudomonadota bacterium
CACCACCCCAGGAGTTACGCAACACTGCCTGATTGATGGACGGATTCCTGACGAAGGCATCCCGGACCCTGGCCAGTTCATCACCAACTACCGGTCCCGAAAGGATGATCGTGTTGCCAACAGCCCTGATGTCCATGGCACTTGCCATGGGTGTGCCCACCAGCAGCAACACGACGAGCAAAGCGATGCGGCCGGACATTATCAGCCGGTTGAGATGAGTCGTGCGTGTTTCACGATCAGCGCCCGAGAATGAAGGCCGCGCCGCTGACCTTGCACACTTCCCTCACCTCTTCATACAGCGCCTTGGTCAACGGAATGCCGATCTTCTTGCGCTCGGCATAATCCTTGTACTGCTGATCGCCCGCGACCTGCACCGGCTCATCCGCATCAACCGGCGGCAGGCCGCGCAGGCGCTCCATCAAGGCGTCCATTTCTTGGCGGAAATCATCGCCACCGCCAAACATTTCCGGATCGATGGCCATGAAGAAATGGCCCACCGTCTCCTTCGTCTTGTTGCGGAACTCGGTGTCAGTTGCGTCGCGAGGACCGGATTTCTGCCCGTTCAGCGTGGAGCACAACACCTCGACCATCAGCGCCAGGCCGTAGCCCTTGTGGCTGCCCAGTTCGCGCGTGCCGCCCAGCGCAGTCAACCGGCGATTGCCGCTGGGCGCCAGGGCCGCATCGGTGAGCGGCCTGCCTTCGCGGTCCACCACCCAGCCCTCCGGCATCGGTTTCCCGGTGCGCTTGGCAATCGACACCTTGCCGCTGGCCACGGTGCTGGTCGCCATGTCGAGGGACATCGGTTTGTTGCGCTTCGCCGGCGCGGTGAAGGCAATCGGATTCGTGCCGAGATAAGGCTCGCGCGAAAAGGTCGGCACCACGATCGGTGAGGTGACACTGGTGAAGGCCATGCCGATGATGCCCTCGGCTGCGGCCAGCGCGCTGTAATAGCCGGCCGCGCCATAGTGATTCGAATTGCGCACGCCCACTGCGCCGATGCCGATGGCCTTGGCCTTCTTGATGGCCAGCTTCATCGCCATCACACCGGGTACATGGCCGATGCTGCGGTCGGCGTCGATCAGCGCCGTGGCCGGCGTTTCCTTGACGATCTTGATATCGGGCTTCGGCTTCAGGCGGCCGTGGGTCTTTTTATCCTGGTAACCGGCCAGCATGCCGACGCCATGTGAGTCGATCCCCATCAGGTCGGTCTCGACCATGACCTCAACGGTCGTGTCGATGTGTTCAGGCGCCATGCCCCAGGCCACGTACACGCTGGCAATCTGTTTGCGCAAAACATCCTCTGACACCATGATCATTTCGGCCATCTCAACTCCTCCTTTGGTTGTGTTTTTTTATTGGACCGCCCTTTTCAAATGCGGACCAGACTGTATCAATTGCAATCGCTACCTGTATGCCATGTCTGAGCCATTACGCCGCCGTCCATCCCCCATCCACCGACAGCGAAGTGCCAGTCATGGACTTGCCGGCTTCCGAACACAGAAATACCGTCAGCGCGCCCAGCTCTCCAACTTCGACAAAGCGCCCTGAAGGCTGCGGCTTGAGGATGACTTCGGCGATGACGCGGTCACGCGGAATGCCGTGTACCTTGGCCTGGTCATCCACCTGCTTGTCCACCAGCGGCGTGCGCACATAGCCGGGGCAGATGGAATTGCAGGTGATGTTTTCCTTGGCCGTCTCCAGTGCCAGCGACTTCGTGAAGCCGAGCACGCCGTGCTTGGCCGACACATAGGCCGACTTGAAGGGCGAGGCCACCAGACCGTGCGCCGAGGCAATGTTGATGACGCGTCCCCAGCCCCTGGTGCGCATCAGCGGAATGGCCGCCTTGCAGGCATGGAATACCGAGGACAGGTTGATGGCGATGATCTGGTCCCACTTTTCATCGGGGAACTCCGGCACCGGTGCGACATGCTGGATGCCGGCATTGTTCACCAGGATGTCCACACTGCCCAGTTCCTGCACGGCCAGCGCAATCATGGCGCGGATATCGGCGGGCTTGCTCATGTCGGCGCCGGAATAGACGCACTTCACCTTGAATTCATCGGCCAGGCCGGCACGGATTTTCTCGATTTCGGCGGCATCGCCGAAACCGTTCAGGAGGACATTGCAGCCCTCCTTCGCCAGGGCACGTGCAATGCCCAGGCCGATCCCGCTGGTTGA
>CAIPGJ010000536.1 GCA_903864555.1 uncultured Pseudomonadota bacterium
CGTGGCGCACGGCAGCATCTCGCTGTTCTGGGCCATGGGGCTGGCCCTGGTGTTGCCGCGGCGTGGCGTGACGGCCTGGGCCGTGGCGGCATCGGCAGGGATTGCCCTGCTCGACCTGGGACTCATCGCCCCGGCACTCTTTCCCGCCGTGGCCGCACTGGCCTTCCTGCCGCAACTGGCCGACCACCTGATGTGGGGCGCCTGCTATGGAGGAACCCTTGCCTGGATGGGCAGAGGATTGTCGTCCCCGGGGGTAGCGGCTTCTGGCCAGGCTTGAGCGCCCTGGCCACCCGGGTGTGGTGGCTGGTCACGCCGATCAGGTCGGGCATGCCATGTTTGCCAAGCCCGCCGAACTGAAGATCGCTTCATTATGATCAAATTAAGATCATAATCCTTATCATCATTAATTGATCAGCACTATTATTATCAGCAACAGCGCAGCGGAAACAGCCTGCCGGCGGTCAGCAGCCTGCCCTCGGCGACAGGATCGCCATCGCGCACACCCTCAGCCTGCAGCGCCGCGAGGCGGTCGCTGAACTCGCCATCACTGTGCAGCTCGGCACGCCTGGCCCGCGTAGCCTGCACGTCGATACCCCCTTCGGCATCGAAGCACACGCCATAACAGGATTCGGCACGCGCCCTGGAGATATAGCCTTCGCGCAGGTCATGGGCGATCTGCTCCGGCGGCCGGTCGAGCGGAGAACCATAGCCACCGCCACCACCCGAACGCAGGATGTAGGCATCCCCTGCCTGCATCTGGCGTCCGTAAACCTTGCCGCTGGGAAAACGCAGCTCCGGCTCATCGCCGACGCGCACGCTCACCTCGTTGCCCGCGCCCGGATGCCCGTCGAACAGGCCCCAGGGCCGGCAGTGCACGCGCTCGACACCCGCATTGAACATGAACTCGCTGGCGGAGCGGCAGACAAACTCGGCCCCCAGCCCGCCCTGGTGGCGCCCGGCTCCGCCGGAATCCTCGCGCAAGGCATAACGCTCGACCAGCATGGGGTACTTGGCCTCGAGCTGCTCCAGGGGACTGTTGTGGGTGTCGCCGTCATTGATGCAGATGGTCACGTGCGAGCCGTCGCCTTGGCTGGTCGCGCCCCAGCCGCCGCCGATCAGGCCGCCATTGACGATGAACAGCCGCCCGTCATTGGGCATCTTGCCGTTGATGTGCACGCTCATCAGGTCGGCATGGTGGCCGGCAATGACACGCTCGGGCACTGCCTTGGCCAGCGCCTTGAAAATGGTGTCGGCCACCGTCATGGGAAAGGTCATCCACTTCATCATGGGCGCGGGCTTGACCGCGCTCACCACCGTGCCCTTGGGCAGGATCACCTTCAAGGCGCGGAAATTGCCGTGGTTGATGGGCTTTTCCAGCGGCGAGGTGACGCACTTGAAGGCCACCTGGCAGCAGGAGATGCCAGCCGACTCACCGGAATTGTAGAAGCCCTTCACCTGCAGGCTCATGCCGGAGAGGTCGACGGTCATCTGCTCGCCCTCGACAATCACCTTGACGCGGATCGGCACACGCTGGCCGGCGTCGACCCCGTCATCGTCCATGTAGGACTCGGCCTCGTACACCCCATCCGGGATGCTCGCCACCTGCTGCCGCGCCAGCGCTTCGCTGCGGTCCATGATCGCGGCAATGCCGTTCAGCACCGCGTCACGTCCATAGCGGGCGATCAGCTGGGTAAAGCGCAGGGCACCGGTCTTCACCGCGGCAATCTGGGCGTTCAGGTCGCCCATGCCGCGCTCGGGGATGCGCACGTTCATGCGCATGATCTCGACCAGGTCCTGGTTGAGCACGCCGGCCTTGTAGATCTTCAGGATGGGCAGTTGCAGGCCTTCCGAATAGATGTCGCGGGTGACGATGTTGAGCGCGGCACCGATGTCGGCCCAGTGCGCCATGCAGGCGGAAAACCCCACCAGCACGCCCTCGTCGAAGATGGGCACGGCCAGCGTCACATGGTTGAGGTGGCTGCCGGTGATGTAGGCATCGTTGGTCACCAGCACGTCGCCCGGCACCAGGCCTTCCGGCGTGAAGTGGGCCAGCATGGCCTTGACGGTATAGCTCATGCCGTGCACGAACATGGGCAGGCCGATGCCGATGGAAACGGTATCCCCTCTGGCATCGAACAGGCCCACGGTGAAGTCCTGCGCCTCGTAGATGATCATGCTGCAGGCGGTGCGCATGAGGTTGCTTTTCATCTCCTCGGTGATGGCCACCACCGAATTGCGCACGATCTCCGTGACGACCGGATCGTCCTGCCGCCCTTCCCTGACCTGGTCTGCAGCAACGGCGCTCATGAGGCACTCCTTGCAATGCTGATGATGATGTCGCCGTACTCACTGATAGAGGCCCTGTCACCGGGGGCGATCACCGTGGTGGAGGCGTACTCCTCGATCAGTGCGGGACCGCTGATGCAGTCCCCGCACAGCAGCGTATCCCGCTGGTAGACCGGTGTCCCGACAAAGCCCTTGCTGTCACGCCCGGCAAAGAATACCGGCCGTGTGGATTCCGGCGCCGGCATCCGGCCCGCTGCCGCCCTGGCCACCGGTCTGGCCACGGGCTTGTCCAGCACCCCCACCACGGAGCTGTACAGGCTGACAATCTCGGCCGGGTCCTTCACCGAGTTGAAGCCGTAGCGCTTCATGTGCTCCTCGTCGAAGTGCTTTTTCAGGGCGGCGCGGTCACGTGCTTCAAACAGGCTGGCCGGCAGATCCACCGTCACCGGATGCTCCTGCCCGACGTAGCGCATGTCGGCGCTGCGCGATGTGCCGATGCTGGCCGGACCGGCCACGTGCGGCAGCACATCCTGCCGCCCGTCGGCTTCCATCTGCGCATACAGCCGCTCCATGTCATCGAAATCCAGGGTTGCCACCGGGCGGAACCAGGTGTGCACGAAATCGCGCCGCAGGTCGGCCATCAGCATGCCGTAGGCGGAGAAGTGTCCGGGCGACGGCGGGATGATGACCGTGGGGATGTTCAGCTCACGCGCCACCAGGCAGGCATGCAGGGGCCCGGCGCCACCGTAGGCAATCATGGCGAAGTCCCCCGCATCCAGGCCGCGTTCGGTGGTGACGCGCGTCACCACCTGGGACATGGTGGTGCAGGCGATCCGGATGATGCCGTTCGCGGCATCCGTGAGGGACAGGCCGAGCGGCCCGGCAACCCTGGTCTGCAACGCCTGCGTGGCCGCCTCAAGGTCGAGCTTCATCTCGCCGCCGAGGAAGTTGGCAGGCGACAGGCGGCCCAGGATGAGATTCGCATCGGTCACGGTGGGCTCGCTGCCACCCAACGCGTAACAGACCGGGCCGGGCGCAGCACCCGCGCTTTGCGGCCCTACACGCAGACCACCGCCGGGTTCGATGTAGGCGATGCTGCCCCCGCCAGTGCCCACTTCCTGGATGTCGATGAGCGGAATCTGGATGGGCAACCCCTCTTCATAGCCGCCAACCATGATGTTGCCCGCCATCATGGGCTGACCATCGTGCACCACCCCAGCCTTGGCGGTGGTGCCGCCCATGTCGAAGGCAATCGCGTCCTTCAGGCCGATGCGCTCGCACACCGCGCGCGCGCCCACG
>CAIPGJ010000537.1 GCA_903864555.1 uncultured Pseudomonadota bacterium
AAAGCGTCGTGTGCGCTCGAAGGCCTCGGCCTCGGAGGCGACCACATCGTCCACCGTGCCATTGCGCGCGTGGATGGTGGCGCCACCGAGTTCTTCCTTGGTGTAGGTCTTGCCCTGGGTCTGCCCGAGCTTGGCCACCAGCGCCGGGCCGCCGATGAAAATCTGCGACTGGTCCTTCACCATCAGCGAATAATGCGAGGCGCACAGGCGCGCCGCGCCGCGACCGGCCACCGAGCCCAGCGCCATGGTCACCACCGGCACGGTGTTCAACATGCGCAGCGCCGTGTAATAGCTGCTGGCGAAGCTGCCTGGCAGGTTGGCATAGCCCTGCTTCTCGATGCTCTTCACCGAGCCGCCGCCGCCATTGCCCTCGATCAGGCGGATCAGCGGGATGCGCAGGCCGGCGGCCATCTTCTCGGTGTGGTTGTGCTTTTCTTTCACGCTGCCATCGGCGGCGCCACCGCGTACAGTGAAGTCATCGCCATACACCGCCACCGGTCGCCCGTCGATGCTGCCGCGGCCGATGACATTGTTGGCCGGGGTGAAGTCCGTCAGCCGCCCTGCTGCGTCATAGCGGCCGGTGCCGCAGGCCGAGCCGATTTCGCGGAAGGAGCCGGCATCGAGCAGCCGGTCGATGCGCTCGCGCACCGTGAGCTTGCCGAAATCATGCTGGCGTTTGACCTTGTCGGGGCCGCCCATCTGGCGGGCGATGGCCTTGCGATGCTCGAGTTCATCCAGGGTGTCCTGCCAGCTCATGGCGTCTCCTCCGCGTTGTGGTGGGCCGCCCGCTTTTCTCATGCTCCCGTCGGGATGAAAGCGGTGCGGCTGGTCCAAGCATACAGCCTGATCGAGTGGGCGCGATGCTGCGCTGTGTCATGTCAGTGCGCGGGTGAGGTGACATACTCGCGCGGCAAGCCCAGTCATCCCCGCATCCTGCACACTGGAGGAAGCACCATGTTGGCATCCCGTCTGCGTGCCGTCGTATCGTCTGCCTGCGTGCTGTTCGCCTGCCTACTGTCTGCGGGCTTGTGGCAGGCGGGCCTTGCCATCGCCCAGCCGGCGCCCGCTCCGGCCGCCTCCAGGGGGGGCGCGGGCGCTTATCCCTCCCGGCCCATCACGCTGATCGTGCCGTATGCACCCGGCAACACCGATGTCCTGGCCCGCGTCTATCTCAACCAGATGGCGCAGAACACCCAATGGACTTTCACCTACGACTACAAGCCCGGTGTCGCCGGCCGCATCGGCACGGCGGCGGCAGCCCGCGCGGCGCCCGATGGCTACACCCTGCTGATGATCTCGGCCACGGTGACCTACGGCCACATGCTGAAGACGCGCCTGCCCTATGACTGGCGCCGCGACCTGGCGCCGGTGTTCCCGCTCAACCGCACCACCGGCATCCTGCTGGTCCATCCCTCGCTGCCCGCGAAGACCCTGGCCGAGTACATCGCCTATGGCAAGGCCAATCCGGGGCGCATCAACTACGGCACCGTGGGCACCGGCGGCATCGTTCACCTCATCGCCGAGTACATGCACAACATGATGGGCATCAAGGTCACCTATGTGCCCTACAAGGGTTACGGGCCCATCACCACGGCATTGGTGGCCGGCGACGTGCAGGCGGCGCATCCGACCTACAAGGCTTTCCAGGCCATGATCCAGGCGGGCAAGGTGCGGCCGCTGGCGTTCACCGCGGCCCATGCGCGCCTGCCGCAGTTGCCGGGGGTCCGCTCCATGGCGGAAGAGGGCCTGCCCGGTTTCGATAATTTCTCCTGGGTGGGCATCTTCGTTCCTTCGGGGACACCCGGTCCCATCGTCAATCGGCTGAATGCCGAATTCAACCGCGCGCGCCAGTCCGAGGACGTGGTGAAGCGGCTTGATGACATCGGCGAAACCCCGGGCGAAGGCTCGCCCGAGGACTTCCGAAAATTCCTCATGGCCACCAGCGAGCGGCTGGAGAAGATCATCCGTGAAACCGGCATCGAATTGGAGGAGTGACTCATGAATGGCAGACCCCTGTTGCTTGCGTTGCCCGCCCTGCTGATTGCACAGGGCGCCCATGCTGCCGATGCCCCGCGCTATCCGTCGAAGGCCATCCGCTTCGTGGTGGCCTATGCCGCTGGCGGGCCGGCCGACCTGCTGGCGCGCAGCGCCGCGCAGCGGATGTCCGAGGAACTCGGGGGCAATATCCTGATCGACAACCGTCCCGGCACTGGCACCATCGTTGGTGCGGAGATCGTGGCCAAGGCTGACCCCGACGGCTACACGCTGTTCCAGACCACTGCGGCCGCGGTGAGCGTGAACCAGCACATGTACAAGAAGCTGCCCTACAACCCGGAGAAGGACTTTGCCGCCGTGGGCATGATAGGCGCGAGCCCCTATGGCCTGTTCGCGCACCCTGCGGTGCCTGCCGCTTCACTGAAGGATCTGCTCACCTACGCGAAGGCCAATCCCGGCAAGCTCAATGTCGGCATAGGCGGGGTGGGCACACCACCGCATTTCGCGTTGCAGATGCTGGAGCTGGCCTCGGGCACCAGCATGACGGCGGTGCAGTACAAGGGCACCGCACCGGGCGTGTCCGACCTGCTCGAAGGTCGCATCCAGCTGATGATGACCGGGCCCATTGCCATGATGGCGCACGTGAAGACCGGCAAGCTGAAGGCCCTGGCCGTCACCTCGAAGACGCGCTTCTCGCAGTTGCCCGATGTGCCGGCGGTGGCCGAAGTGCTGCCCGATTACGAGGCGCAGTCCTGGTATGCCATCGTGGCGCCGGCGGCGACGCCGCGTGAGGTGGTGGCAAGGCTCAACGGCGCGCTGCAGAAATACACGCAGAGCCCGGCCGAGCGTCAGAAGATGCTGGCGCAGGGCGTGGTGCTGGAGAGTGGCTCGCCGGAACAACTGGCGGCCCACATCCGCTCGGAGTCCGAACGCTGGAGTGCGCTGATCAAGAAGCTGGGCCTGACCGCGGAGTAGGGAGGCACTGTGAGGGCGCAGCGCGATTCTGCCGGGCCGGGCGGCAGGGGGCGTTACACTCGGGCGACAGGGACGCTGATCCCGAACCATGCACCGGAGCCCGCTTGAAACCCATTACCCACGCCCGCAAGACCATGCTGCTGAATTATTTCGACGTCCTGGAGACGCAGCTGCGCTTTGCGCTGAAGGATGCCGCGGTCTCGGGCGAAGCGAAAGATGAGGCCTTCATCAGCCTGGTGGCGATGCAGGTGCAGGAGCGCCTCACCGATGACGAGACCGGTGGCGCCTCGGGCCCTACCTTCAAGCAGATCTGCAAGACGCTGGAGAATGTGCTCGACGCGGATTTCATGCTGGACGCCCAGGGTGATCCGGTGAAGGCGGTGCGTCTGTTGAAGCAGCAACTCAAGGGCCAGACCGAATTCACGCCGCCCGCCGATGGCATCTGGAAGGCGGCCAAGGGTGGCGCTGCGCGCTACGAGGCTGGTGGGCGCAAACCGGCAAAGTCACGCAAGCCTGAGGGCAAGGATGCCAAGGGTGGCAAGGGTGGCAAACCCGGCAAGCCCGGCAAGCCCGGCCCATCAGACAAGCCCGGCAAGCCCGATCAAGCGGCCAGAGTCGCCAAGCCGGAAGGCGCCCGCAGGCCGCGCAAATCCACCGATGCGCCCCGGCCCGGTAAATCCCCCCGGCCTGCAGGGCGTCGCAAGCCGAGCTGAGGCTGTACTCGGCCTATGATCACATTCAGCCAAAATAGCTAATGATGACGCCCAGTATCGCCTGAAAATGATGATATTTCAGGCGCCTTTTATTTCTCTGCCAACGACGGCTTCGGCTGTGCCGGCATCCTGATCGCCCGGGTCACCGGATAGCCCAGCAGGCCGTTATGCGCGAATACATAGGCGCTGTTGCGCAAGGGGTCGCCGGTCACCGAGATCATGAAGTCCCCCGGTTCCCACACCAGCGGCACCATGCGGTTCGGGTCGGCCGATTCGGCATACACCGGCGGGATACGCCCCAGGCGGGCCTCCAGCAGCAGGTCCCAGGTCGGCTTTAACGTCCAGTCGCGCAGGATGCGCTCGAACTCCCAGGCTGGCAGTCGCGCATGGTCGAACAGGTACTGCTTCAGGTCTTCCTTCGACAAACCAGCCTTGGCGAAGGTCTCGGCCAGGATGGGCGTGATCAGCACCATGGGGCGCAGCGTGCCCATGCCCTGGCCGACGGTGAACATGAGCTGCCAGTTGATCTGGCGCATCATGGAATCGGCGAGGTAGGGCAGCATCTGCTTTCTGACATCGCCTGACAGTGACACGATGAGGTTGCCGCCGGTGTG
>CAIPGJ010000538.1 GCA_903864555.1 uncultured Pseudomonadota bacterium
CTTCAGCTTTTCCAGGTTGGCCACCCTGTCGATGATGCGGTCCATGTCGGCAGGCTGCACCGGTACCGCCGCCTTGCCGGCGCATTCACGGAACTTGCGCACCGTATCTTCGTGCGTGATGGGGTTGCCCGGGTGGCCATAGGGATGCTCGGTTTCCTGCGTATAGACCTTGCCATCGAGGGTGTGGATCTCCACCTTGCCCGGGGTCATGCCGCGCATGCCCTCGTAGGCCGGGTTGGGACGCGACACCACCTTGGCAGCGAGTTTCGTCATCTGTGGATTGCGGATCGCTTCCTCGGTGAAGTCCTCCAGCCCCACCCACTGCTTGTACATCGCAGTGGCCACGGTATAGGGGATGCTGAACTTGGCATCGAGCAGGGTCTTGGGCTCGACGCGCGACTCCGGCGGCACGCACAGCGGATGGCTGGCGGCGTTGGTGTCGACAATGATCTGGCTGATCGAATCGGGCGCGACAGTCTGCTTCTTCAGCAGCTCGATCACCGCGGTCACGGCCGGGTGGGCACGGCGGCAGAAAGGCCAGGCCTTGAAGCTCACCATGTCGCCCTCGAAGCGCCGGCCGAGATCCGCCATCAGCTTGCTGCGATCGTACTTGCCGGCAAAGTAGACATTGAACAGGCCGTTCTGGCCCTCCAGGCTGTCCTTCACACCGGAGATGCCGCGCTGGGCCATCAGGGCCGAGAGCACCGCCACCTTGCCGGAAAAACTCTGGTACATGGCACGGATGTTGGAATCCGTGCCATAGACGATCTCCATGGTGCCGGCAGCCTGGCAGAAGGCGATGCCCAAGGCATCCACGGTCTGCGCGGTGGTGAGGCCCAGCGCCCTGGAACAGGCCATGGCGCCGGTCATGCCGCCCAGGGCGGGTGACAGGAACCAGTCGCGCTTGTAGACCACACACTGGGCCACGCGCGCGATCATGTCATTGGCCAGCGCCACGGCAGCGATCATGTCGCGGCCGCTTACGCTGCCGGTGCGCTCGGCCAGCGCCATCACGGCGGGCACCGCACTGGCGCTCGGGTGCACGCCGTTGTCGTCGTACACATCATCGAAGTCCAGCGAATGCACCATGCCGCCGTTGACGAAGGCCGCCATCCAGGAGGGCACGCGCCCGCCGAAGCCCCAGATGGTGCTCTCGGGCTTGCCGCCACCCTCCTTCACCAGGTCGGCCAGCGCCTTCACCTCGGGCATGATGCCGCTGGCCCCGGTGGCCACCCCCAGCGTGTCGAGAATGCTGCGCTTGGTGTTGGCGATGGTGTACGCCGGCAGGTCCTCGAAGCGCGTGCGCGTGAAGTGTTGCGCAAATTCCTCGGCAGCATCCATCCTGGCCTGCTTGTCATGGGTATCGGGCATGGTGTTCCTCCGGTAAGGGTGGGGTCTGACTGAAGCGCTTAGTGTGCCTAACAATGCGAGGGGACACATCCCCTCGCGCTCCCCTAAGTCAGGGCGCCTGACGGCAATTCTGCCGGGCGCTCTTGCGCTGGCTACTCTTCGACCTTGATATTGGCGGACTTGATGACCTTGGAGAAGCGCGCCATCTCGGTGCGCATCATGGCGGTGAACTGCTCCGGCCCCATGATCATGGGATCCAGGCCCTGCTTGGCCAGCGTCGCCTTCACATCGGCCAGTCCCTGCATGCGCGCGATCTCCGTGGCGTAGCGCCGCACCACCGGTGACGGGGTGCCCGCCGGCGCGAGGATGCCGAACCAGGTGCGCACGCTGACCCCGGGCATGCCCACCTCGTCCAGGGTCGGCACATCGGGCAATTGCGGCCAGCGGCCCTCACCGGAAATGGCCAGCGGCCGCAGCTTGCCGGCCTTGATGAAGGGCATGGCCGGGGCGGCCGGGGTGATGTACATCTGCACCTGCCCACCGACCAGGTCAGTCAGGGCCGAGCCGCCGCCCTTGTAGGGCACATGCTGCATCTTCAGGCCGGCCGCCACCTCGACCAGTGCCGCCGCCAGATGCGTGGGGCTGCCGGCGTTGGCCGAGGCGTAGTTGATCTGGCCGGGCCGTGCCTTCACGTAGGCGATGAACTCCTTGAAGTTGCTGACCGGCACCGAGGGATGCACCACCATGACCTGTTCGGACACCGCCAGCGTGGCCACCGGGGCGAAATCCTTCATCGCGTCATAGGGCGTGGGAAACAGACTCGGGTTGATGGTGTGCGCCACCGACACCAGCAGGATGGTGTACCCATCCGGCGGGGACTTGGCCACCAGTTCCGAGCCGATGATGGTATTGCCGCCGGGCTTGGTCTCCACAATCATCTGCTGGCCCAGCGCCTCGGTGAGCTTGTCACCGACGAAGCGGCCGATGATGGTGGAGGTGCCTCCGGGGGCGAAGGGCAGGATGAGGCGCATCGGCTTGACCGGGAACTGCTGCGCCAGGGCGCCGCCCGAAACGGCAATGGCCGCGCCGGTGACCAGGGAGCCCGCGAGGGCCCGAACCATGATTGAACGCATCTTGAACACACTGCCTCCTTGTCTGTCTTGTCTTGGCCAGGCAATGCCTGGAAAGGCCGCTCCCTTGTACGCAGTTCGATGCAGTACACAGGGCCACGCGGCGCTTGGTCTGACCACAATTATGTCAGAGCCATGCGTCCCTGTGCTGGCAAGCCTGGCGGAAGACTTGATGCCGGCAAGTTGTCGGCGCACCGCTTAAGGAAGCACTGAACCAGTGGGCTAAGCCCCCCTTGTCTATCCCCCACGTCAGAGGAAACCGTTGAACGGGGATCCTCGATTCGAGACTGGATCAGTGTTTCCTTAAGTCTACGACCCATGCTGCCTGCCTGATAGACTCTCCGGCCGCATGGCAATCCGCCTCACCCTGCCTACAGGAACCACCATGATCTTCATGCTGCTCAAGACCGGCGGCCTCGACTACATCCCCGAGAACGTCCTCAATGACTGGGGCCTGGAACCTTCACGTTCCTGGCAGGCAGGCGAAGAGGGCC
>CAIPGJ010000539.1 GCA_903864555.1 uncultured Pseudomonadota bacterium
CCACGAAACCCGTCCAGCACCTTGCGCGCGCCGATGTTCCCGATCATGACCATGGCCTGGTCGCGCCCCACCGGCGCCAGCTCGACGACAACATCCCTGAGGACTTCCACGAAAATTCCGCCAAGACCGACGAGTATCAGGGGGCCGAATACGGGGTCCACGCGGGCACCCACCATCACCTCGACACCATCGGGGGCCATTTCCTGCACCAGCACACCATTGATTCTGGGCGGCGGTGTGATCCTGCCGGCCCGCGCCATGATGTCCTCATAGGCCTCGCCGATTTCCTGACTGGATTGAAGATTGAGCCGCACCAGTCCGGCATCGGACTTGTGCAGGACATCCGGTGATTCGATCTTCAACACCACCCGCGATTGCCGGCCCTGGGCCCAGGCCACCGCCTCTTCGACCTTGTGCACGAGCACTTCATCGGTGACGGGCACGCCATAGAGCTGCAGCAACTGCTTCGACTCGCGCTCGGTCAGGTTGCTGTTGGGGGATGCCTCGATCATGCGTCGTCCCTGGCTTGCCGCGTCCGCGGAAACGGTGCGAACGGCAGGCGCCCGGGTCCTTGCACCCACCACCCGCTCGCTCCAGCGATGCCATGCGGCTACGGCCTGCATGCAGGCGTCCATGGAGTGGAACACCGCGATGTTCTCGTCGGCCTCCAGTTCCTCGCTGCCCCAGCCGCTGTGCCAGTCGCTCACCCACACCGCGAGGGCGATTTTGCCGTAGTCCCGGGCTGCCTTGCCAAATTCCGTAATGAGATTGCCGGCACTCTTCTTCGCATAGAAAAAGGGCAGCGCCACCGCGCCATACTCGGGCGCCTCGAACATGGCCCGGATGCAGTTGACCAGCATCATCGGGTTGCTACGCACCTGCGCCGTGACATCACAGGGATTCCTCGCTGCGCCAAACTCGGGCACCAGCTCATCCAGCCTGGCCTGCAATACAGGCCCCGGCTGCGGCATGGGCACCCCACGCGCCTCGGCCTGGTCGGCTGCCAGCACGGCAAAACCGCCTGAGGAAGAGACGGCGGCGACACCACGCGCCTTGGGCATCCCCGCCTTGGCAAAGAAAGCGGCCGTCTCCACCAGCGTGTGGTAATCGGGCACCACCACCGCGCCCATCCTTTCCAGTGCAGCCATGTACCCGGCACTCGACGCAGCCAGCGACCCGGTGTGCGACACGGCGGCCGTGGCACCCTCGCTCCCGGAGGCGAACTTGAAGGCGATCAGCGGCTTTCCGGCACACAGCGCCCGCTCACCAGCCTCGATCAGCCGGGCAGGATTCTCCACTCCCTCGAAGGCCAGCGCAATGGCGCTGCAGGCGTCATCATCCACAAGATAGCTGACCAGATCTGCAACATCGACATCGCAGGAATTCCCGGCCGACAGTGAATGGCTGATGGCCACGCCCCGATTGACCGACTGGGTGAGTGCATTGCACACGCCGCCTGACTGGCTGACGATGCCGATCGCACCCTTGTTGATCCGCGCATAGCGAACCTCGGGTGTGAAAGATAGAGAGAACCGCCGCTGGTGGTGGATGATGCCGATCGAATTGGGACCGATGATGCGAAGCCCGGTGCGCCGCGCGATGTCGGCCAGACGCTGCTGCTCGGCAATGCGGTCCGGACGACCTGTTTCGCCATAGCCAGCGGCGTAGATCACGGCCCCGCCCACGCCCAGCGCAGCACACTCCTCGACCAGCGGCTCGACCGCCTCCCGGCCCACCGTGATCACCACACAATCGGGCACCGACGGCAGCGAGGAGAGCGACGGATGGCAGATGCGCTCGCCGATCCGGTCGTACTTGGCGTTGACCAGGAACACATCGCCGTCGAAGGTGGTGAGGTTTTCCATGGACGAACCGCCGAAGGAATTCGACTTCGGCGTTGCGCCGACAATGGCAACACTGCGCGGGTTCAGAACCCTTTCAAGATCCCCTCGACGATAGGTGTTGCGTCGGCCCTGCAGGATCATGGCCGCCGCTCCGCGTGTGTCGACGCCCCGATTGCAGGGACATCGGGGGCACTGCCTGCGGCAACCTTGCCATGGTCAATCCCTTCAACCGCCACGCTCAACTAGTTGTCTCCCTGGAACTCGATCTTCGAATCCTTGATGACCTTGGACCAGAGGTCATAGTTGAACTTCAGTACTTTGGCCAGATCATCTGCCGATCCGGTAACTGGTGAAACGCCAACCTTGTTCATCTGCTGCAGCGTGGAAGGCAGCTTCACCACCCCCTGGATATCGGCATTGAGACGATTCACCAGAGCCGGTGGAATGCCCTTGGGGCCGGCAATCCCATAGAAACTAGGCGCATAAAAATCGGGCTGCCCCGATTCGATCACCGTGGAAATGTCCGGCGCAAGCGGCGAG
>CAIPGJ010000540.1 GCA_903864555.1 uncultured Pseudomonadota bacterium
AGGTTTACCCCCTTGTCAAAGGGGGCCGACTCGTGAGCGCAGCGAACGAGCGGGGGGATTTTCTCCCGCTGCGCTTTCAGTGCGCCACGAGTGCCTGGTGATGTCGGAGGTGCCATCGGATGCCTCCCCTCCTGCAAGGCAACAACACTGCTCGGCATTCAAGACAGGGTTCTGCGAAGGCAGTCAGATCCGGCTGTGGCCTGTTGGTCAAAATCCCCCCGCGCGACTGCGTCGCGTCGGCCCCCTTTGACAAGGGGGTAAACCTGCTTGGCACGATCGTTCAGTCGTTCGATCCGTAATACACCCGCCGATACGGAATCGGCAGCACCGTGCGTGACACGCGCAGATCGATCATCATCGGCTTGGGATCGGCCAACCACTCGTGGGTGGCGGTGCGCAGCTCGTCGAGGCTGCGGGCCAGGGCACCGCGACCACCCAGGGACACCGCCACCTGGCCCATGTCGGGGGTGGTGACGAGGGCAGTGCTGGGATCGCGCTTCTTGTTGCCCAGGCTGTAGTACTCCGGCCCCAGCGCCTCGTTGTTCATGACCACGATGAGCAACGGCATGCCGTAGCGCACCGCCGTCTCGAACTCCCCCAGGTGCATCATGGTGCTGGCATCACCATTCAGCAGCACCAGCGGCTGCTTGCCCAGCGCGGTGATGGCGCCCATGGCGGCGGGCATCATCTGGCCGATGCAGCCAAAGGCATGCGTGGCCATGGTGAGCACGCGCTGGCGGCGCATGGTCATGTTGGAGATGTTGGCCACCATGCCGGTGCCTGACAGCACGCCGATCTCCGCGGGCAGCAGCTCATCAAGCAGCATGCAGGCCTTGCGCGGGTCCACCGTGCCCGGGTCCAGCGGGTACTCGGTGGGGTCATCGAACTGGCCCTGCAGCTTCGTGCGCACCTCGGGCGTGCGAAAGCCCGTCTGGCGGAAGTGGCGCGCGGCCAGGGCCTGCTCCAGCGCCTCGACGCCGGCCTTCGCATCGGACTGCACATAGCAGTCAGCGCGCCGCACGCCGGCCATCACCACGCTGGGCCGTGCATCGATGTGCAGGTACTTTGCATCGGGATACAGGTAGCCGTTCTCGGTGGTGTAACGGTTGAGGCTGGCGCCGATGCCGATAACGCAATCGGCCTCGTGGAAGAAATTGATCGACGTCCTGAAGGCATAGTTGCCGGAGATGCCGGCATGGAAGGGGTCGTCGTTGAGCCAGGTCTTGGCCAGCAGCGAGGTGGCGATTAATGCGCCGGTGCGCTCGGCCAGCCGGCGCACGATGTCACCGGCACCGGCGCTTTTGGCGCCTCGTCCGACCACGATCACCGGCTTCCGGCTCGCCGCAATGAGGTCGGCCGCCGCCTCGATGGCGCGCGGGTCCGGATGCGCCGGCCAGGGCGTGAACAGCGTGCCCGAGGGCACATAGGGGTCGTCGTCCTCGAACTCGGTGTTCTGCAGGTCCAGCGGCACGCTCAACATCACCGGGCGCGATTCGCTCTTCGCCAGGTAGAAGGCCTTGCGCACCGCCTCGTCGGTGTCCTGCGCGATGCCCAGGCGCACGAAGCCCGCCTCGCAGGCCTCGGCAAAGCGCGACTGGTCCAGGCGCTGGTGGTACTCGTCATCGCTGATGGGATGCTCGCCGCAGAAGGCCACCACCGGCGAATGCGCCCGGCTCGCCGTCACCAGCGCGGTGGCCAGTTGCGTCACGCCGGGCCCGCAGGTGGCAGTGGCCACGCCGACGCCGCCGGTGGTGCGCGCCCAGCCATCGGCCATGCCCAGGCCCGCGCCCTCGTGGCGCACCTCGTGCACCTTCACACCGAGGCGATGCATCTCGGAGAGCCACAGCATGTTGCCGTCGCCCATCATGCCGAAGGTGGCGGTGACGCCCTCGGCCTTGAAGGCCTGGGCCAGCCGTTCGAATACCTTCATCGCAAACCTCCTTGATGGCGTGCTGTGGCCAACGCGCCTACTTGCGGTTGTCCTTGAGGCGGGCCGCCTTGGTGTTCTTTTTCAGACCGGTGAGCGGCTCCAGTTCGCCCGACTGAACCACCTTCACCTGCAGCTTCACCATGAGGGCCTCGCGGAAGCGCAGTTGCAGGTCCTGCACCAGCCGGCCGCTGTCGATGGAGGCATCCAGCGCCTCCACCAAGACAGTCATTTCGTCATTGCCGGCGGCGCCGACGCGATCGACCTCGCAGAAGAATTCCCCGTTGCAGCGCGTGTCCTCGGCCACCAGCGCGCCGACGGCCTCGGGGAACACGTTCACCCCGCGCAGCTTCACCATGGTGTCGCTGCGGCCGAAGATGCGTTCCAGGCGCAGCAGCGTGCTGCCGCACTCGCAGGTGCCGGGCATGATGCAGGAGACATCGCTGATGTTGTAGCGGATCAGCGGCGCGCTGTACTTGAAGAGCGAGGTGATGCACAGGTTGCCCTTCTCGCCCTGTTTCACCGGCTGGCCGGTATGCGGGTCGAGGATCTCGACGATGAAGGCGTCCTCCATGATGTGCATGCCGTTGCGGTGGACGCAGTCGGCGGCCACCATGCCCGACTCGTGCGCGCCGTAGAAATCATGGCAGCGCGCCCCCCACAGGTCTTCGATGGGCTTCCTGTCCTCGGCGCCCAGATTGGAATCGAGGGCGCGGATGCCCAGGCTGTGCGGGTCGATCTTCATCTCGTCGCGGGCATACAGCGCCATGTGGCGCAGGTAGGCCGGGAAGGCCACCAGCACGCTCACGCCCCAGGCGCGCATGATCTCGATCTGCCGCCGCGTCGGGGTGATGTTGCCGCTGCCCGTCATCACGGGAATGGCACCGGTGTACTTCCACAGCGCCTCGCGCACCGCGAAGCCACCATTGGGCAAGCCGAGGGCGCGCGTCACCTGCACCAGGTCACCCGGGCGCACGCCGTGCATGGTCAGGCGGCGCGAACCGAGGATGGCCATCACCTCGCGGTCACGCGGCGAATACAGCATGGCGCGCGGCAGGCCGGTGGTGCCGCCACTGGTCTGCACCACCATGGGAAAGCGCTGGCCGTCGGCTGCGGTCACCCCCATGAAGTCGCCAAAGGGCGGCTGGTGGTCGATGCTGTCGCGCACGTCATGCACGGTGTAGGTGGGCAGCTTGACGATGTCGGCCACGCACTGGATGTCGGACTTGTCCAGGCCGGCAGCCTTCCAGCGGCGTGCATAGAACGGCACTTCCCAGGCGCGCTCGATCTGCTGCTTGAAGCGGATTTCCTGCAGCTCCCGGATATGGTCGCGCGGCATGCGATAGACGGTGTTGTAGAAGTCCGGGGGTGGCGGGAATTCCTTGCACAGCGCATTGAAGTCGAGCGACTGCCAGTACCAGGGCGGCCGGCGCGCGGCGAGGTCGCGCATCTCGTCGATGGGATTGAGCTTGCTCAGTTCGGTCATGCGGATGCGCTCCTTCGATGCTTGGGCGGCTTGCCTGGTGTGGGCGTGATCGGCCCGACGCGGTGGATCAGCCTGATGTTTTTCTGTCCGGCATTGTAAACCGCACGCCTGGTGCAGCCTGCCGGGGCGGCCGCCCCGCCCCCGCCACCGGCGGCCTTTGGCGCAAACGCCGGCGGCATGCAAGAATCGGCCGCTTGAAGAGGGCCGGCACTCGTGTTGCATGGCCCCTGCCGAAGCCCCCTGCACAGGATCTACATGAACAAGCCGCCTTCACCCCCGACACTGGACCCCATCACGCACTGTCCCCTGGACGGCGTGCGCATCATGGATCTGTCGCGCCTGGTGGCGGGCAACACCCTGACCATGGCGCTGGCCGACCTGGGCGCCGAAGTGATCAAGGTGGAACCAGCCACCGGTGACACCCTGCGCGGCTGGAAGGTGGCGG
>CAIPGJ010000541.1 GCA_903864555.1 uncultured Pseudomonadota bacterium
CCCTCGGTGGGGCGGATTTCGGCCTGGGGCGACGGTTTTCGCTTCAACTTCGACCAGAAACAGGAGTCGTAATTGAACCCAGCAGAACAAGCTGCGCCGATGTTGCCGCTCAAGGGCATTGTGGTACTGGAGATGGCGCACACCGTCATGGGGCCGACCGCCGGGCTGGTGCTGGGCGACCTGGGCGCCGAGGTGATCCGCGTGGAACCCGCGCCGCTGGGTGACCGCACCCGCCGCCTGCGCGGCTTTGCCAGTGGTTTCTTCTCCTACTTCAACCGCAACAAGAAAAGCCTCTGCATCGACCTCAAGACGCCCGAGGGCATGGAGATCGCCCACAAGCTGATCGCCAAGGCCGATGTGTTGGTGGAGAACTTCGCCCCCGGCGCCATGGACCGTGTCGGCTTGGGCTGGGAAGAGCTGCAGCGGCTCAATCCGCGCCTCATCCTGTGTTCACTGAAGGGCTTCCTGCCCGGACCTTACGAAAAGCGCCCGGCGCTGGATGAGATCGTGCAATACATGACGGGCCTCGCCTACATGACCGGGCCCCCGGGCAAGCCGCTGCGTGCCGGGTCCTCCGTGGTGGACATCATGGGTGGGGTGATGGGCGTGGTGGGTGTGCTGGCGGCGCTGCGCCAGCGTGACGCTGACGGCGTTGGCCGCAAGGTCACCAGCGCGCTATACGAATCCGCCGCTTTCCTCGTCTCGCAGCACATGACGGGCGAGGCCATGACCGGCAAGCCCGCGCCGCCCATGCCGGCGCGCGACAGCGCCTGGGCCGTGTACGAAACCTTTCCCACAGTTGATGGCACGCCGCTGTTCATCGGTATCACCTCGAACAACCACTGGAAGGCCTTCTGCACCACCTTCGGGCGGGAAGACCTGCTGGCCGATGCGCGTTTCGACGAGAACGAGAACCGTGTGCTGTTTCGCGACATCCTGCGCCCGGCTGTGGCCGAAGCGATGGTGAAGTACAGCGTGGCCGAGCTCTCCGCCAAGCTGGAGGCCATCGGCATTCCTTTCTCTCCGGTGCGACGGCCCGGCGAGTTGTTCGACGACCCGCAACTGCTGGCCCATGGCCGCATGATGCACACGCGCATGCCCAACGGGAAATGGGTGAACCTGCCCAACATGCCCTTCGAGATCGACGGGCAGTCCCCGACGCTGCGCCACCAGCCGCCCGAGGCCGGGGAGCACACCGACGAGATCCTCGGCGCGCTGGGGTATTCTGCGGGGGCGATTGTCGCCCTGCGCGAGCAGGGCAAGGTCAAGTAGATCCGCTACAGGAGAACACACCATGAACACCCCCGCACTCACCCCCATCGACCATCCCTCGGCCTGGTATGCGCGCGACCTAGCGCCGCACCCGGAACAGTGGTGCGTCACCATCCCGGCCCCGGTACTGGCCGAAATGCAGGGCGTGGCCTCGCGCATGGACCGCAGCACCGTGGAGGCGGTCACCGCCCAGCCGGTGGACCGCAGCCAGTTGTCGCAGACCCTGGCTTTCATCGAGGGCATGGAGAAGGAAGTCATGATCGGGCGCGGCTTTGTTGTGCTGAAGGGCCTGCCCGCGCAATGGGATGACGGCCTGCTGCGTGCCTGCTACTGGATCATGATCAACCTGCTCGGCCGGCCGGTCAGCCAGAACTCCTACGGCGAACTGCTCTGCGAAGTGAAGGACCTGGGCAAGAAGCTGGGTGAGGCGCGCGTGCGCGGCTACATGACCAACGAAGACCTGAAATTCCACACCGACCGTGCCGCCATGGTGGGGCTGCTCTGCATGCAGCGGGCCAAGTCGGGAGGCGTCAGCCGGATCTCCAGCGCGGTGACGGTGTTCAACCACCTCATCAAGGAGCGCCCCGACCTGGTGCCGGTGGTGGCGCACGGCCTGAACTACATGTCGGTGGAGGAAGGTGGCGAGATCGAAGTGCGGCGCATGCCCATTTACGACCTGCACGAAGGGGTGCTGTCCTGCCGTTATTCGCGCAACACCCTGGCCACCGCCATCCTCCAGGGCGCGCCCTACACCGATGCGGAGAAAGAATCCCTCGACGTGCTCGACCGCATCACCGACGATTCGGAACTGTGCCTGGACATGACCCTGGACCGCGGCGACATCCAGCTGGTGAACAACTTCACCACCCTGCATGCGCGCACCGACTTCCAGGACTGGCCTGAACCCGAACGCCGCCGCTGCATGGCCCGCGCCTGGATCGCCACCAACATCCAGCGCCCGGTGGCCGCGCATTTCAGCGACTACTATGGTGTCCCCATGACCCTGAAGCGCGAAGCCGCGGCCTGAGTCCGGGTCAATACCCGGAGCGCAGCTGAAAAGCGGCCATCAAAGTAGATACGCCAGCCCGAATCCAGCCTGCATCCTGTGTAGAAGGTCCCCTCCCTTGTCAGCGCAGCGAGCGGGGGAGGGACAGGGTGAGGGCAGGCAGGCAAGCGAAACATCGCACGAAACATCGCGCCAACCAACAATGTCAACAAACGCCATGCACAAAGGAGTCTCCATGAAGCACCCCCAACACGCCGCCTTGCTGGCCGCACTCACCCTGTCGGCCATTGCCGCCCCGGCCCTGGCCCAGGAATATCCCACCAAGCCGGTGCGCGCCATCGTCGGCTATCCGCCCGGCGGCGCGGTGGACACCAACGCCCGCCTGATCGGCCAGAAGTTGACCGAAGTCTGGGGCGGCACGGCCGTGCTGATCGACAACCGCGGCGGCGCGGGTTCCACCATCGGCACGGCGGCTGCAGCGGCGGCAGCCCCCGATGGCTACACCTTCCTCGTCGCCTCGGCAGCGCATGCCATCAATGCCACCATGTACAAGAGCTTGCCCTTCGACACCGAAACGGCCTTCGCGCCGGTGTCGCAGGTCACCGGTTCGCCGCTTGCGCTGGTGGTGCACCCCTCGGTGCCGGCCAACAGCGTGAAGGAACTGATTGCGCTGGCCAAGTCCAAGCCCGGTTCGCTCAACTACGGTTCCTCCGGCAATGGCACCTCGGTGCACCTGGCGGGCGCGCTGTTCAACCTGACCGCCGGCACCAACATGACCCACGTGCCCTACAACGGCGGCGGGCCATCCACGGCGGCGCTGATCGGCAACAACACCCAGGTGATGTTTGCCGGCATCGAAGCCATGACCCAGGCTCGCGCCGGCAAGCTGCGCGCACTGGGCGTGACCACGGCCAAGCGCGCAGCGGCCTTCCCCGACATCCCCACGGTGGCTGAAGGCGGCCTGCCCGGCTACGAAGTGGATGCCTGGTACGGCACCTACCTACCGGCTGCCACGCCGAGGAACATCGTCGAGAAACTGAGCCGCGACATCAGCCGCGCGGTGCAGAACCCGGATGCACGCGAGCGCTTTGGCAAGCTGGGCTTTGTCACTGTGGGCAGCACGCCGGCAGAGTTCACCGCCTTCACCAAGGCCGAGATCGACAAGTGGCGCAAAGTGGTGACCTTCGCCAAGGTGACGGTTGACTGAAGGCAGGCGGCCTCAGGCTGCCTTGATCACAATCAGCCTGCTATTCCAATGCAGTTGGATACGAGCATCTGTATTTGATAATGATGTTCCGCTGGCCACGGAACAGGGATGAAGTCGCCATAGTGATGCCCCCTTGTGAAGAACTTTCCACAAGGGGATAAGTCCTGCTGCAGCGTCATCCGGCGATGCGTCCCGCAATGGTTGCTGCGGGAGCAGGTGCTGCAGCCATTTCTTCCGATCACTCCTGCGGCAGCTTCAGCACCCTGAATGCCTCGCCGACCTGCGCTGCTTCCTGGCGGAGATGGGTGCGGAATTCCTCCGGCGTGCCCTTGTAGGGGGTGAATTCCATTTTTTCCATCTGCGCCTGCCATTCGGGTTTGGCGCTGGCCCGGGTGTAGGCATCGCGCAGGCGCGCGAGCATGGCCGCGGGGATGGCCGAGGGGACCATGGCCGCGGTCCAGGTGGCATCTGCGAGCTGCGGGTAACCCAGTTCCCGAAAGGTGGGCACCTGCGGGAACATTTTGGTGCGTTCCTCGGCCACCACCGCCAGCGGAATGATGCCCGGGCTCTGCGTGCGCTGGCGCGTGGTTGATTGCGTGGCCCAGTACACCTGCACATCGCCCGCCAGCAGTGCCATGCCGGCCGGATCACCGCCCTTGTAGGTGATGCCCAGCATGTCGATGCCGGCGGCGAGATTGAAGCGCTCGGCGTACAGCGAGGGCGGGGTGGCGGTGCCCAGTCCGGCGTAATTGAGCTTGCCCTTGTTGGCCTTGGCCCAGGTCACCAGCTCCTGCAGATTCTTCGCCGGCACCTTGTTCTGGTTGAGCATCATGATGTAGTAGCTCCAGCCCAGCACGCCCACCGGGGTGTAGTCCTCCAGCTTGTAGCCGGGCTCCTTGAAGGCGAAGGTGTTGGTCACCAGGGCGGGGTTGGTCTGCAGCAGGCTGTAGCCCAAGGGCTGCGCACGCACCACGTCGCGAATGGCGATCAGTCCGCTGCCGCCGGGTTTGGCATCGATGACGATGGGCACGCCCAGTTGCTCGCTCATGCCGCCGCTGGCGAAGCGCGCGGCCAGGTCGGTGGCCGAGCCCGGCGGAAACATGGTCACCCAGCGCAGTGGCCGGCTGGGGTAATCCTGGGCAAACGCCAGGTTCATGCACAGTGCCGTTGCGGCCAATGCTAGCCGCGGGAGTGATTTGGGCATATTCATGTGTTCCTCCTGACTCTTGTTTGGGAAGGATGGTGCCATGAATCGGCGGGTTGTCGCAGTGTTTTCCCCTGGCGAAAGCTTCCTCCCTGCCATGTTTCACCGCGATTCCGCACAGGATCCTTGCCCGGTGGGCAAATGCCGCCGGGCCGTCCGCCCGCAGCCCCTACAATTGGGGCTTCACAGGAGCATGATTTGAACGACGCGTTTCCCCCCGAGGCTGACGTGGCTGCACCCACTCCCGCTGTGGCCGATGCCCATGAAAATGCCCTCTCGGTCCTGAAGAAGGTATTCGGTTATTCCAGCTTTCGTGGGTCCCAGGCGGAGATCATCGGCCACGTCGCCACCGGCGGCGACTGCCTGGTGCTCATGCCCACCGGCGGGGGCAAGTCGCTGTGCTACCAGATCCCCTCGCTGCTTCGCCGCGGGCCGGGCATTGTCGTCTCGCCGCTGATCGCGCTGATGCAGGACCAGGTCTCGGCCCTGCTGGAGGCCGGCGTGAAAGCGGCCTTCCTCAATTCCAGCCAGTCGAATGAGGAGGGCGCCGAGATCGAGCGCGGGCTGCTCAATGGGGACATCGACATTGTTTATGTTGCCCCCGAGCGTTTGATGACCGGGCGTTTCCTCAACCTGCTGCAGCGCCTGCAGGAAGGCCCTGGCCTGGCGCTGTTTGCCATCGACGAAGCGCATTGCGTGTCGCAGTGGGGGCATGACTTCCGCCCGGAGTACATCCAGCTGTCCATGCTGCACGAACGTTTCCCCGCCGTGCCGCGCATCGCGCTCACCGCCACGGCCGACCCGCAGACGCGCGCCGAGATCATCGAGCGCCTGGGCCTCACCGAGGCGCGGGTGTTTGTCTCCAGCTTCGACCGGCCGAACATCCGCTACCGCATCGTCGAGAAGGCCGATGCGCGCAAGCAACTCCTGCGCTTCCTGCGCTTCGAGCATGCCGGGGATGCCGGTATCGTCTACTGCCTGTCGCGGCGCAAGGTGGACGAAACCGCCGCCTGGCTGATGAGCGAGGGCATCACTGCGCTGGCCTACCACGCCGGCATGAATTCGGAGACGCGCGCCGAGAACCAGGCGCGCTTCCTGCGCGAGGACCACATCATCATGGTGGCCACCATCGCTTTCGGCATGGGCATCGACAAGCCCGATGTGCGCTTCGTCGCGCACCTGGACCTGCCCAAAAGCGTCGAGGCCTATTACCAGGAGACCGGTCGCGCCGGGCGCGACGGCGAGCCGGCCGATGCGTGGATGGCCTACGGCCTGGGCGACGTGGTCAACCACCGCCGCATGATCGAGCAGTCCGAGGCCAACGACCAGTTCAAGCGCGTGGCCGGGGCCAAGCTCGATGCGTTGCTCGGCCTGTGCGAGAGCACCACCTGCCGCCGCGTGCGCCTGCTCGATTACTTCGGCGAAGCCTCATCCCCCTGCGGCAACTGCGACGTGTGCCTGGAGCCACCGGAAGTGTGGGACGGCACCGAGGCCGCGCGCAAAGCCCTGTCCTGCGTGTTCCGCGCCGGCCAGCGCTTCGGCGCCGTGCACATCATCGACATCCTGCTCGGCAAGGACAGCGAGCGCATGCAGAAGTGGGGGCATTCCACCCTCAGCACCTTCGGCATCGGCCAGGACATCGACGAGAAAACCTGGCGCGCCGTGTTCCGCCAGCTGGTGGCGCAGGGTTATCTCGTCGTCGACCACGAGCGCTTCGGCGCATTGCAGCTCACCGAAGCCAGCCGCGCCGTGCTGAAGGGCGAGCAGACCGTGCACCTGCGCAAGATGGTCGAAGGCAAGCGCAGCGCCGGCAAGCGCGCCTCGGCCACCGCCGTCGTGCTCGAAGGCGACGAGAAAGCCCGCTGGGAGCGCCTGCGCGCCTGGCGCGCCGTCACCGCCAAGGAACACAGCGTGCCCGCCTATGTCGTCTTCCACGACGCCACCCTCGCCGAAATCGCCCGCCAGTGCCCCCAGACCATGGACGAACTGGCCGGCGTCTCCGGCGTCGGCGCGGCCAAGCTGGAGCGCTATGGCGAGGCGATACTGGGGTTGCTGCGGGCGTAGGGCAGCTGGGGCTCCAGCATTGACGCCTTGAGGGGTTTTGTGGCATTCCGCAAACGCAGATCGCAGCGCGGTTTGTCGCTTTGTGACAAGGGACCAAGCCTTCCGGCGGCCCGTCTGCGCGGTGTGCCCCGTGAGAAGCGTGATTTTCTGCACGTTCATCGTCATAGGACCCGGTGAGGCCGTGACTTCCTGCACGTTTCACGGGTTCTTGTTATGCCATCGGTATGGCAGTGGGCCTAGACTGGATCCATCGTTTTTTGTGAGGAGTTCTGGACATGGAAATGGACTTTCTGAGAATCACCGCCTCGATTGCCATCATTCTTGCCATCTTTTTCTATTGGATCTTCAAGGCACCGCGGCGCTGAGTGGCGCGGCTGCTTCCGGACACACCGCTGGCGCGGTGTGTCTGTCAGTCCAAGCGATTGTGTTTCCAGCCCACGCGCGCCTCGCGTGCCCACCTGCTGACGATCGCACAGTTGTCCTGCTGTAACTCACCGGAAACCCTTGTTTCACCGATATAATCTCCCGGTCTGTCAGGGAGGTTTCGTTGGACATTTCAGTGGTCGAGCCGGGTGTCATTCCCGTGTGCCCGGTGGCACCGGATGCCTTGCAGGGCATTCGGCGGCAGCAGACCAATCCGGATCGCTGGCATGGCGCCAGTTGGGCGCCCTTTGCCGAGGCGGCCCGCGCGGCCGGCCTGGAACTCACCGATGAGCGGCAATTGCAGGCGGTGTTCATCACCGATGCCGGCGGCCTGGCGTTTGGCATGCCGCATGGCGTGCTGATCGCCCGCAGCGCCACGCAGATCGCCACCCTCATGAAGCTGGCCCAGCAGTTTGCCGTGCCGGTCACGGTGCGCGGCGGGGGGCTGACCACGGAAGGTGAATCGGTGGCCTATGGCGGGGTGCTGCTCGACATGACGGGGATGAGCCGGGTGCTGAAGGTGGCGCGCGAGCAACTCACGGTGCGCACCCAGGCCGGCATTTTCTGGCACAGCCTGGCCGAGGTGCTGCGCCGCCACCAGTTGGATTACCTGTCCGCGCCGCTGAACCTCACCTCCTCGGTTGGTGGATCATTGGGCGTGGGCGGCATCGATGTGAACTCGCCGCGCCTGGGCTGTAGTGCCGACCAGGCCGTGTCGGTGGAGGTGGTTACGCCCACAGGCGAGATCGTGGAATGTTCCGACACCGTGCGGCCCGAGCTGTTCCAGCGCGTCATCCTGGGGTATGGCCAGTTCGGTGTGATCACCGAGGTGACGCTGAAGGTGCGGCCCTACACGCCGCTGCGCATGCATTACATCTATTACGACTCGCTGCGCACCGCCATCGAGGACCTGCAGATGCTCGACCGTGACGATGCCTCGGATTACTCCGGCATCCTCACCATGACCGACAAGGTGATCAACCTACTGGTGGCCTTCGATTCGGACGAGCGCGAGGCGGCCTTCAACGCGAACTGGCGCGGCCGGCTGCGTGGCCATGGCGAGCTGGCTTTCTGCGTGCGCATGGGACTCGGGTTCCTGCTCAAGCCCTGGCAGTTGCGCGAGATGCTGTGGCTGTACGAGCGGCGCTGCCGGCTGTTTCCGGAGTTCCGCCGCGCCGAGCACACGCGCGGCAATCTGATGCATGACCGCACCGTGGTGTTCTCCCGCGCGGTGTGGAAGCACTGGGGCAGCCGCCAGATGGTGATCCCCGATCTGGCTACCTCGACGGAGAAGTTCATCGAGGCGGTGGAGCGCGGCAATGCCGTGTGCCAGCGCTACTTCCGCCATTACACGCTGTACTGCGTCGGCATCAAGGTGCGCGAGGACCACCGGCCGCATTACGAGCTGTCCTGCATTCCGCCGGATGCACGCGGCCATGCCTATGGCTGCGAGTTCGAACCCATCATGGAAGACCACAACTACAGCCGTGACACGCTGCAGGCCTTCAAGAACGACATCTACGACATCGGCCTGGCGCTGGGCGGCAGTTATTACCGCTTCGGCGGCATGATGAAGGGCTACATCCGGCGCATCTTCGGCGACGAGGTGGTGGACCGGCACCTGGCGATGAAGCGCAAGGCCGACCCGGCCATGGTGCTCAACCGCCATGTGATTTTCTGATGAAGGCTTTGCTCACCAAGGGCCACGAATCCTGCTCTGGCTGCAGCCTGTGCCTGCTGGTCTGCCCGGTCTGGCATGCGCGGCGCGACATCCGCCAGTCGCCGCAGGGGCGGGCCAAGGCCCTGCAAATGGGCGTGCCGGTGGCGGCGCTGGCCGAGTCCATCGAATCCTGCACCTTGTGCGCCGCCTGCGAGCCGGCCTGCCCGGAGTCCTTGCCGCTGGTGGACATGATGCTGGGACTGCGCGAGCAACTGGCGCGCGACGTGCCCGCCCGCCTGCCGGTGATCGACTGGCGTGCCGGCGCCTCGCCACGGCTGGCGCAGGCGGTGTGTCTGATACCGGATGCCGCCCTGTTGCAACGACCGGACTTGCTGGCCAAGGCTGCGCAGCAGCTGGATGGCATGCACGTGGTCGAGGATGCCGGCCTGGACATTGCCGAAGCGATCGAAGCGGGACAGGCGATTCCTCAGGAGCGCTGGTATGGATTCCTGCAGGCATTGAAGCGTGCCCGGCGTGTTGTCGTTGCCAATGGCTTGCTGGCGCACCGACTGAGAGGCTCGCTGCCAGCGATGCGTATCGACAGCCTGGCCATGGCTCTCGGCAGCCTGGAGGCGGTGCGCAGCCGTCTGCAGCCCGGGGATTTCTATGTCATCGAGTCGCGTCATTACCACGCGGACCGCGAGCGGCTGGTGCACCACTACGACGGCCTGCGCCAGCGCAGCGGCTGCAGCATGAACCTGGATCTGCAGCGCCTGGCCGTGCCCACCACTGCGTCCAGCATGGCCACGCAGCGGGGGCAGAGCGGCATCGATGTGCTGGAACAGGCGCGCTGGATACTGGAAGGCGCCACCCCGGCACGCATCGTGGTCGAGGATGCGGCGGATCTGGCGGTGTTCACGGCCGTGAGCGACAAGCCGGTGATTCATCTGGCGGAGCTGGGGGATGGGTGAGATGGGGATGCGGGGCTTAGATGGGCGGGTGGGGGGCGATGCACTGGTGTCGCATCTGCTGGATCACTGGTCGAAGTTTCACGCACAAGCGCAGTCGGGCGTAGTTGCTGTCACAGTATTTGTCGGCAGCGA
>CAIPGJ010000542.1 GCA_903864555.1 uncultured Pseudomonadota bacterium
CCGTTGAAGGAGACCGTGAGCATGTCGATGCCGGCCATCTGCTTGAACAGTTCCATGTTCAGGTGCGAGCTCGAGCCCAGGCTGGAGGCGCCGGCGGTGATGGCGCCGGGCTTGGCCTTGGCCATGGCGATCAGCTCCTGCAGCGATTTCGCCGGGAAGGTCGGGTGGGCCACCAGCATGGTGGGCACGTGGCACATCATCGCGATCGCGGTGAAGTCGCGGATCGGGTGGTAGGGCACGTCCTTGAACAGCGGCAGTCCGGTGGTGAGCACGCCGCCGTAAGTAAACATCAGCGTGTGTCCATCAGGTGCGGACTTGGCAGTGAAGGCCGCCGCGATGCGGCCGCTCGCGCCAGCACGATTGTCGATGATCACGGTCTGGCCAAGGGCATCCGAAAAGCCGTCCCGAAGCACGCGGCCCAGAATGTCGGTACCGCCACCCGCCGGGGAAGGAATCAGCATGCGCACCGGTTTGGTCGGATACTGCTGCGCCTGTGCGGCCGTGGTCAGTGCCATCGAGCCCAATGCCGCCAGGGCCAGAACTGCTTTGAGTGATCGTTTCATCTGCATCTCCTTTGTGTGCTGCGTGTGACTTGAGCCACGTGCGCCAATTGCGCCTGGTTTGCTGGTTTGCCTGCTTTATCTGCTTGTCTGGATGTGCCCGGGCAATGCGGGCGGTGACGCCCCCGGTTCATCCTGCCACCCTGCGTCTCTGGAAATCCGGCGGCAGGCGGACTTTTATCGGACAGGTCCCATCCCTGAGCTGGGCCGGAAAGCCGCTCCCTCATTTGCGGCACGCAAGCATACCAGTACCACCCGCCATGATCAGCCGTGATCAGGGCATACGGCATGATATTCACCATCGCTGCAGGGCAGCATGGCGCCCTGTGGGCTCGCGTGAACTCATCATGGCCACACAGGGCCTGGCGGGCATGGCGGCTGGCCGGCGCAGCTAGTGTCCCGATTCGCAAATTCGCCGAATAAAAGTGCCGAGAATCGGCGCCACACGGCGTTGCCAATGCTCGCAAGCCAACCAGGCTTGCTCCGCTTTGCGCCTTGTCTGGCACCGATTTCGACACTTTTCCGATGCAGGGCGGTTTGTTCATGCCCCCTCAGAATTCAACGAACTTACGATTCGGGACACTAGAATGTCGTCCTGGATCGCATTTTTCCGAATATCCGTTTGCCGGAGCCCGCCTTGACCGTGGAAAGCCTGAATATCGACGCGCTGCGCCAGCATGTCGGCCGCAGCGAAAGCCTCACCTGCAGCATCGCCCACCGCACCGCTGCGGCGCTGGCGGCCACGCTGGACGTGGAGGCGCCCGAGGAAGGCACGCCGCTGCCGCCGCTGTGGCACTGGATCTACTTCCTGCCCGCAGTACGGCAGTCGGATCTGGGCCCGGACGGCCATCCGCTGCAGGGCGGCCTGATCCCGCACATGCCGCTGCCGCGGCGCATGTGGGCGAGCAGCAAGATCACCTATCAGCGCGACCTGCTGGTGGGCAGCGAAGCGACCCGGACCGCCACCCTCACCAGCCTGGAGTTGAAGCAGGGGCAGTCGGGCACGCTCATCTTCGCCAAGGTACGCAATGAAATCGGCGATGGCACCGGCACCGCACTAATCGAGGAACAGGACATCGTCTACCGCGAGGCAGCCGCACCGGGTGCGGCACCACCGCCCGCCAAATCCGCCCCGGCCTCATCGCTGTGGGCACAGCAGGTGCAGCCCGACACGCGCCTCTTGTTCCGCTATTCCGCGCTCACCTTCAACGCCCATCGCATCCATTACGACCGGCCCTACACCACCGAAGTGGAAGGCTATCCCGGACTGCTGGTGCATGGCCCGCTGATCGCCACGCTGCTGGCCGAGCTGCTGCGGCAGAAGAACCCGAATTTCACGCCCACCTCGCTCAACGTGCGTGCCATGAGCCCGTTGTTCGATAACGCGCCCTTCAGTGTCTGCGGCGAGCCGCAGTCCGATGGCGGCGCGCTGCTGTGGGCGCGCAATGCCAGCGGCGGCCTGGCGATGGAAGTGCGCGCGCAGTAGACGAGACAGAGTTCCCCCATCACGCCCTCCCCGCCTGGCGAACCGCCAGCTGAACAGAATCAAAACAGGATCAGGACCCATGCACACCACCAACGCCAGCGGTATCAACGACAGCCACCAGCCCCTGCGCGATGCCGTGCGCGAATTGTGCGCGCGCTTTCCCGGCGAGTACTTCCGCAAGATCGACGAGGTGCGCGGCTACCCGGAAGAATTCGTCAACGAACTCACCAAGGCGGGCTGGCTGGCCGCGCTGATCCCGCAGGAATACGGCGGCTCGGGCCTCAGCCTCACCGAAGCCTCCATCATCATGGAGGAGATCAACCGCTCCGGGGGCAACTCCGGCGCCTGCCACGGCCAGATGTACAACATGGGCACGGTGCTGCGCCACGGCTCCGAGGAACAACAGCGCCGCTACCTGCCCAAGATCGCCACCGGCGAACTGCGCCTGCAATCCATGGGTGTGACCGAACCCACCACCGGCACCGACACCACCAAGATCAAGACCACCGCCGTGAGAAAGGGTGAC
>CAIPGJ010000543.1 GCA_903864555.1 uncultured Pseudomonadota bacterium
CGTCTGATCTCTGATGGTGGCTGGATCGACCGCAGAGGCTGTAATGTCTTTAACTTCTACCGCCCTGCTGCCCTGTCTCTCGGAAATCGCAGCAAGGCGGCCCCTTGGGTTGACCATATCCGCACGGTCTATCCTGATGATGCCGAGCATCTCATTTGCTGGCTGGCGCACCGTGTGCAGCGGCCCAATGTGAAAATCAATCATGCGCTCGTGCTGGGTGGATCACAGGGCATTGGTAAGGATACAATCCTTGAGCCGGTGAAGGCCGCGATTGGGCCATGGAATTTTGCGGAAGTATCTCCGCAGCAGATGTTGGGCAGGTTCAATGGCTATGTTAAGTCGGTCATCCTGAGGGTGAGCGAGGCGCGTGACCTGGGAGACGTGGATCGCTTCGCGTTCTATGACCACATGAAGACCTATACAGCGGCTCCGCCCGACGTGCTGCGCGTGGATGAAAAGCACCTGCGGGAATATTCGGTCATGAATGTCTGCGGCGTAATCATCACAACCAATCACAAGCTGGACGGCGTCTACCTGCCACCGGATGACCGCCGTCATTACGTGGCATGGTCAAACATTACCCGCGATCAATTCGGTCCCGAGTATTGGACGCAGCTATATTGCTGGTACGTGAGTGGCGGCACCGGTCATGTGGCGGCCTATCTTAACGATCTGCCTCTCGATGGTTTCGATCCCAAGGCCCCGCCGAAACAGACGCCCGCCTTCTGGGACATCGTAGGTGCCAACCAGGCCCCTGAAGATGCCGAACTTGCTGACGCCCTCGATCACCTCCATTGGCCCGACGTGGTCACGATCGAGCAAATCAGGGACGCAGCGCAAGACCACGAATTCGCGGATTGGCTCAGGGATCGCCGCAATGCCCGCAGGATACCCCACAGGCTATCGGAATGCGGCTACGTTGCGGTCCGCAACCCCTATGAAAGCGCTGGTCGCTTCAGGATCGCGGGCAAGCGGTGCACGGTGTACGCAAAGCAGACACTGGAACCCCAGGCAGCGATCAAGGCGGCATCAGTGCTTGCCAGTGAAGCACTCGGCGGGTCGTGATGGTCGTGATGGTCGTGATGGTCGTGATGGTCGTGATCCGCCATTATCATCCTACAGTCCACGACAGCTTCATGAGCACCAATCAGGAATTCCAAGATTACAAAAGAGATCTGGAGAGCAATGAGAAATCGCGACCATCGCGACCATCGCGCCCCCGCCGCCACCGGGCCTGTGTTCGGCGGTTAGGGATGCCCGTGCGTTGGCGCCGCTTGAGGTATTCATCCGCCTGAGCCGAACTACGCCTTGTAATTCCCGCGCGCGATAGCTGGGCTTAAATCTCTACTTATGTTATAGACATTAAGTCCTAAGCCCACGAGGCCCGCCATGATTACATCAATCGCCAAACGCAGCGCTGGCCGCCCACCCGTCATCAACCCAGCCAAGGTCTGGCCGCAGGTGCTGGCCCACATCGCCAGCGGTGATGCCCTCTCGACCGCCTTGCAGCGGCTGGACCCGGCACCGTCCTACACCTGGGCGAAGGTGCAACTGCGCGAGAACACAGCCCTGCAAGCGGCCTACCGCGCCGCCATCGAAGACCGCGCTGACGCCCTAGCCGATGACATCATTGCGCTGGCCGACAGCGAGCCGCCAGCCCACCTTGAAGGGCCTGCACTGTCGGCATGGGTCCAGCAACTGAAACTGCGCGTCCACGCCCGTGAGTGGACAGCATCCAAGCTGCGTCCGAAGGTCTATGGGCAGCAGATCGATGTCTCGGTCCAGCACACGCAGATCAGCGTGCTGGCGGCGCTGGAAATGGCTGAGAGGCGGGTGATTGAGTTGGGTTGAGGCTTTACCCCGCCTCTCTACCTTTCCGATCAAGCCCAGTGGCATTGGCTAGTGCTCCACGAATGGATTTGCATCACCGTCACCTTCAA
>CAIPGJ010000544.1 GCA_903864555.1 uncultured Pseudomonadota bacterium
AACAGCAGCGACAACAGCAATACCGGTATCAGACCAACCGAGGAGAAGCACTCATGAACAAGACATTGCAGTGGGCATCGCTGGCCCTGGCCGGCATGGCCATCAGTCCGCTGGCACTGGCGCAGAACTATCCCGTCAAGCCGGTCAAGATCATCGTCAATTACACCCCGGGTGGTCCGACTGATTTCGTCGCCCGCACCATGGGCGGAAAAATGGGCGAGATCCTCGGCCAGTCCTTCGTGGTCGAGAACATCCCCAGTGCCAACGGCACCATCGGCACCCAGCAGGCCGGGCGTGCCGCACCCGATGGCTACACCATCCTCTTCACCACCGCGGGGCACACCGCCGTGGCGCTGGCGCTGTTCGGCGACAAGGTCGGCTTCGACCCGTTCAAGGACATCACGCCCATCACCAAGCTGGTGGACAGCACACAGATGATCGTGGCCCATCCCTCGCTCGGGGTGAAGTCGATTCCCGAACTGGTGAAACTGGCCAAATCCAAACCCGGCCAGCTCAACTACGGCTCGGTGGGCGTGGGCAGCTCCAATCATCTGGGCATCGCCCTGCTCAACATCATGGCCGGCACGGAAATGCTGCACATCCCCTACAAGGGCACGGCGCCCGTGATGGCCGACCTGATGGCTGGCCGCGTCCAGTTGATGCTCAACAGCATGGGCACGATCATCCCGCATGTGCGCAGCGGCAAGCTGGTGGGCCTCGCGGTGGGCACGCTGACGCGCTCGCCCGCGGCCCCGGACATCCCCACCATGGATGAACTGGGCTACAAGGGTTACCAGGTCTCCACCTGGTACGCCTTCTTCGCCCCGGCGAAAACCCCGGCGCCCATCATCAATCGCCTGAACGCCGTGGCCGGCCAGGTGTTGCGTGAGGACGCCATGGCAAAGATCCTGACCCCCCAGGGCTTCGAAGCGACCCCCACGACGCCGGAGGCCATCGGACGCCAGATGCGCGAGGACTACGAGCGCTGGCGGAAAGTGATTGCCGACGCGAAGATCGTTCCGGAATAAGCCTGACCCGGCGCCCACCGCCACAAACAACAGAATGAATAGAGCAAAACAGGAGAGAACCATGAAGCAGACCCTGATCAGACTGGCCGCTGCAGCGGCCGCGGCGCTCAGCCTGGGCGGCAATGCCCTCGCCCAGCAATCTGCCGACAATTTCGGCAACAAGCCGATCAGCCTGGTATTCGCCACCGAAGGCCCCGGCTCGGTGGACACCGAATACCGCCTGCATATCGAAGCCATGCGCAAGATTCCCAACGCGCCGACCCTCGTCATCGAATACAAGGGTGGCGGCGGCGGCACCATCGGCGCCAATTTCGTGTCCCGTGCCACACCCGACGGCTACACGCTGCTGGGCACCGCCTCCTCATTCGTCACGCTGCCACTGGTGAACAAGGACGCCGGCTACGATGCCGTCAACAGCTTCTCCCCGGTGATGCTGGTAACCAAGCGCTTCTTCATGATCCTGGTGCACCCCTCCGCGCCCTACAAGACGCTGGCCGATTACATCGCCTATGCCAAGGCCAATCCGGAGAAGCTGTTCTGGTCCGCCACCGGTCTGGGCAGCTCCACCCACATGCCCGGACTGCTGCTGCATTCGATGACCAACACCAAGGTCACCTACGTCTACTACAAGAAACCGTCGGAGCGGCTCACCGACCTGATCGCCGGACGCGTCAATGCCACCGCAGGCACCACCCTGGCATCGCTGTCCTTCGTGAAATCCGGCAAGCTGCTCGCCATCGGCGTCACCGGCGACATCCGCACGCCGCTGATGCCCGACCTGCCCACGGTGCAGGAACTGGGCATCAAGGATTACGAATACTCCAGCTGGCTGGGCCTGCTCGCGCCGCTGAAGACGCCACCCGCGATCGTCAACAAGATCAACAGCTGGTTCCAGATCACCAGCAAGGACAGCATGGTGAAGGAAAAGATGGCGCAGACCGACACCGCCATCATCGCCAGCACACCCGATGGCTTCAAGAAATTCCTGCAGGCCGAAACCAATCGCCTGGGCAAGGTGATACGGGAAGCCAACATCACCTCCACCGATTGATGGCCGTGCAGTCCTGTCTCAGCCGGACCCCGGCAGAGGCAGGCACAGGGCACCCGGCATGAACTGGGCTGACGCCAGCGCACTGCAACTGGCGGCCGTGGCGCTGGCCGCCTTCCTCGGCTCGGTGCTGGGCGGGCTGTCCGGCCAGGGCGTCGGACTCATCCTGCCGGTGTTCCTCGCTCCGGTCGTCGGCATCGCCAATGTGGTGCCGGTGATGAGCCTGGCCGCGCTGATGACCAATCTCTCGCGCCTGGCCGCATTCTGGCGCGACATCCAGCGCGCCCAGGCCCTGCGGGTGCTGGCGGGGGCATTACCCGGTGCCCTGCTGGGCTCGCTCATCTTCACCTGGCTGGATACGCGCTGGATCGCCTTCGCATTGGGGGCCTTTCTGGTTTTGAGCGTGCCGCTGCGGCGCCTGCTGGCCCGGGCCCGCTACACCCTGGGCGGCCATGGCCTGTCGGCGGCAGGTGCCGGCTACGGGCTACTGGCCGGCGGCATGACGGGCACCGGGCTGTTCCTGCTCAGCGTGCTGATGGCGGCCGGCGTGCAAGGCACGCCGCTCATCGCCACCGATGCGGCCGTCTCGACGGTCATCAATGTGCTCAAGATGCTGGTGTTCGGCAGCGCCGGCCTGCTCGGCCCGACCTTGCTCCTCGCCGGGCTGCTGATCGGGCTGTGCACCATTCCCGGCCCCTTCGTTGCACGCTGGCTGATGCAGCGCATGTCGATACGTGTGCATGCCCTGATGATGGATGGGCTGATCCTGACGGGTGGCTTGCTGCTGCTGTGGCGAGCCTTTAAGAGCGTATAAGGAAAAGACCGGCGGCATTCGCTGCTTGACACCCGTCACGGCTGGGGATTAAAAGCCTCGCATCACTGGCGAGCCCCGCCCGGAAGAAAAAACACCAGGAGAAGCACATGAAACGACTGCCCCTGTACCTGCTGCTCGGCATGGCCTGCACCTCACAGGCCTGGGCCCAGGCCTGGCCACAACGCCCGATCAAGCTGATCAACCCCTTCGCTGCCGGTGGTTCGGTGGATTTCTTTGCCCGCATCCTGGCGCCGAAAATGAGCGAAAGCCTCGGCCAGCAGGTGGTGGTGGAAGCGCGTCCGGGTGCCTCCGGCATGACTGCGGTCGACTCGATCGCCAAGGGCCCCGCCGATGGCTACAACATCGTGCTGGCCGGACCTTCGTCCCTCACCATCCTGCCGCACCTGACCAAGATCCCCTATTCCATCGATGGTGAACTGGCGCTGCTCACCACGGTGTCGCGGGTGCCCAATCTGGTCACTGTCAACGGCAAGCTGGGCATCACCTCGATCGACGCGCTGGTGAAGGCGGCACGCCAGGCACCGGGCAAACTGAACTACGGTTCATCCGGCAGCGGCGGCACGCTGCACCTGGCCGGCGCACTGCTCGCACAGGAGCTGAAGATCGACATCGCCCACATCCCTTACAAGGGCGTGGCGCCCGCCCTCACCGACCTGATCGGCGGTCAGGTGCAAATCCTGGTGGCCAATGCCAACGTGCCGCTGGGCCAGTTGAAAAGCGGCGCCGCCAGGGCCCTCGCCATCACCAGCCCCAAGCGTTCCCCGCTGCTGCCTGACGTGCCCTCGGTGGTGGAACTGGGCCATGCCGCGCTGATCTCCGAAGACGTCTACGGCCTGGCCGTCCAGGCGAAGACACCGCAGGCCATCCAGGATCGTATCGTGCAGGCCGCCACGGCCTCCCTGCGCTCCACCGATGTCAGCGACAAGTATGCAGAGCAGGCGGCCGTCGCCAGCGCCTCCACCCCGCAGGAATACCGCCAGTGGGTGCAGAATGAATCCAAGCGCTGGGCGGAAGTCATCCAGCGCAACAAGATCTCCCTCGAGTAAGCTGCCCGTTCCACTGGCGACGCGTGCGCCCGCACCCGCGTCGCCCCTCCCCCGCCCTCGGGCTGCAATCGCTGAAGCCCGCACATCCAGCCGGAGTACCTCATGAAAATCGCCATCGTCGGCGCCGGAGCCATCGGCGGCTATTTCGCCGCCCGCCTCGCCGCCTCGGGAGAACAGGTCAGCATGCTGGCCCGCGGCAGGACACTCGAAGCCATACGCAGCCACGGCATCCGCCTGAGCAGCGAAGGCCGCCAGTTCGCCGAGAAAGTGGCGGTCAGTGAGCACGCCGAAGACCTCGGCCAGCAGGACGTGGTGATCCTCACGGTCAAGGCCCCCTCGCTGCCCGCCGCAGCACAATCCATCGCGCCCTTGCTGGGCCCGCAGACCACCGTGGTGCCGGCGCTGAACGGGCTGCCCTGGTGGTACTTCCTCGAAGCCCCCGGAAAACTGCAGGGCCACGCGCTGCGCTCGGTCGATCCGCAGGGATTGACGGCTGGCGCGATTGCCGCCGGACGCATCCTCGGCTGCGTGGTTTTTCCGGCCTGCGCCTCCCCGGAACCGGGTGTCAGCGTGCATGCCTCGGGCAACCGCATCGTCTTCGGCGAGCCGGTGGCCGGCGCGCCGAGTGAGCGTGCCCGGCTCATCGCTGCGGCCTTCGCAAAAGCGGGTTTTGCCGCCGAAGCCAGCGCCGATGTGCGCAAGGAAATCTGGCTCAAACTGCTGGGCAACCTCTGCTTCAACCCGGTGAGCGCCCTGGTGGGCTGCTCGACCGACAGGCTGATCGACGATCCGCGCCTGCACCGCCTGTTTGCCGACATGATGGGCGAAGCGCTGGCGCTGGGTCGCCAGCTCGGCATCGAAGTGGACATCAA
>CAIPGJ010000545.1 GCA_903864555.1 uncultured Pseudomonadota bacterium
CAACTGCTGGCAGGGTACGCCAAGCGGGAAGGCAAGTCCTATCGGGCCGTATGGACTTCCGACCCTGTCCACGACTTGCCGCTCCTGGTGGCAGCCAAGGTACCCGAGAAGGATTTCCAGGCTGTGGCACGGGCCTTTCTGGGAATGGGCACAGATCCCAAGGGGCGCGACATCCTGCAGCAAGCCTCCCGCGAAGTGGGCCTCGGCGCCGACACCTCATTCGTGGTCTCGGACGGCAGTGAATACGTGACCGAGCGGCGCTTCTACCAGACCGCACCAGCATCGCTGCGTTAATACGGACTGATACGGGCTGATACGGACCATGAACTGGCTGCAGCGGCTGCTTCCGGGTTCACTGGTAACACGCGTCTATGCTCTCTACGCGGGCACCCTGCTCCTGTTCGTGGCCGGTGGCCTGGTAGCGCTCTACCAGAACCAGTTCCGGCAGCACATCGAAGACGCGCAGGATGTGGCGGCCATGGTCGTGGACCTCATGACCACCACTATCTCCGACAGCGCAGTCATCGGCGACTACGACACCATCAAGCGCACTCTGGAAGGGGCGGCCCGCCGCCCGCAATTCGAACTTGCCGCCTTCATCGACGTGAAGGGCGGCAGTGGCGTGTCCGTTCGCAGCAGTTCCGAGCCCGAAATGACACCGCCCGCGTGGCTGAGCACCGCAGTCGCCGAACGCCTGTACGACATTAATCGGACGATCGTGGTGGGCGGCACCGACTACGGTGTGCTGCGCCTTGCCTTCTCGCCGGAAGTGATTGCCGGAAGCTTCTGGAAAACGATGATTGTCGCCTCCATCGTGGCACTGTGCAGCCTGCTTGGGGGCCTGGTGCTGATCCGCTATCCGTTATCGCGATGGCTGGGTACGCTGGACCGCGTGCTTGCCTTCGAGCGGGAGATGGCCCAGGGAAGCGATGCCGCCGACAAGCTCCTGGTCGGCGACGTGCCACAGGAGTTCCGACCGATATTCGACGTACTGACACGCACTGCAGCCAGTCTGCGGGCCGAACTGGACTCGCGCGAAAGCGCGCTGCAATCCCTGCGCGGCGTTGTCAAGGATCTGCTGCCCCAGGCCGACCAGAAGCAGGCCACCGGGCTGGACGACATCCGCAACGTGGCCTCCCTCATCACGGAACTGGTCAACGAACGGGAAAACAGCCGCTGTAAGCTGTTTCTCGCCAAGAATGCCGCCGAGGCAGCCAGCCAGGCCAAGACCGATTTCCTGGCCAACATGAGCCACGAGATCCGCACGCCGATGAACGCCATCATCGGCATGTCCCATCTCATGCTCAAGACCGATCTGACGCCCAGGCAGCGAGACTATCTGAACAAGATCCAGGGCTCCGGCCAGCACCTGCTCGGCCTGATCAACGACATCCTGGATTTTTCCAAGATAGAGGCCGGCAAGTTCGCTCTCGAGAAGATCGAGTTCGAACTGGGAAAAGTCATGGATAACGTTGCCGACCTGATCGCGGACAAGGCCCTGGCCAAGGGCCTGGAGATCGTGTTCGATGTCGATCGCCGGTTGCCGCCTCATCTGGTCGGGGATCCGCTGCGCCTGGGCCAGATCCTGATCAATTACGCCAACAATGCAGTCAAGTTCACCGATAAGGGCGAGGTCTGCGTCAGGATCGGCCTCGAGGAGGAAGGCGAAAGCGACATCCTGTTGCGCTGCGAGGTCCGCGACTCCGGCCTCGG
>CAIPGJ010000546.1 GCA_903864555.1 uncultured Pseudomonadota bacterium
AGACTTCGGCCAGCCGAGTGCTGATCAGGCGGGCAACAATGTCGGATGCACCACCCGGAGCGCCAAAGGGCAGCACGATCCTGATGGGCTTGGTTGGATAGTTGTCGATCGACTGGGCTCTTGCCGGCAACATCAGAGTCATCATAGTCAATCCGCTGCACAACACTAATGCCAACGCACGCATGTGGGTCTCCTCCGATTTCAAGGAAATAGCCTGCCTTTCCTGAGGCTTGCACTTTCCTCCATATTTCCGACACCTCAAAAGGACAAAACTTGGGGGACTCGATCACACTGGATCATTGAGAGACAACATCCCGCACTGCAACAACCCGCCGATTCGCCCATTCCAGGAAGCCAGTCCGGATTGGCGCATGGCTCAGGCCCAGTAAGTGTCTTTCAGCTTCTGCTTGTAGAGCTTTCCCGTAGGCAGCCGGGGAAGCTGGTCGATAAAGTCGATACTTCGCGGCACCATGTAGGCGGCAATTCGTTCCCGCAGGAAATCCAGCAAGGATTCACGAACCGCATCCGATGGAGCAGTCCCAGGCATCAGCTCGATCACCGCCTTTACTTCCTCGCCGAATTCCTCATTCGGAATACCGAACACAGCCACATCGCTGACCAAAGGGTGCAATGCCAAAGCGTCTTCGATTGCCTGCGGATAGATGTTCACCCCGCCGGAAATAATGGAAAACGCCTTGCGATCCGTGAGGAACAGATACCCGTCCGCGTCCAGATAGCCCAGATCGCCTACCGTCACCCAGTTCGGATAGCGGGGGTGCCGGACCTTTGCCGATTTCTCCGGGTTGTTGTGATACTCGAAGCCCTCGCCCTGCAGTTCGAAATAGATCTGGCCGATGGTGCCAGCAGGCACTTCGTAGCCATCTTCATCGCAGATATGGGGCACGCCGAGGCGTGGCTTGCCCACAGAACCCGGCTTGGCGAGCCATTCGGTGGCGCTGATGTAGGTGGTGCCGATGCGTTCAGTGGCGCCGTAGTACTCGTGCACGCGCTCCCCCCACCAGTCGATCATCGCCCGCTTCACCTCGGGCGGGCAGGGAGCCGCGGCATGGATGGCCGTCGTCATTGAGGAAAGATCGTATTTCCTGCGCGCGCTTTCGGGCAGTTTCAGCATGCGCACGAACATCGTCGGCACCCACTGGCTGTGGGTGACCCGGTGCTTTTCGATGGTGGCGAGCGCTATTTCGGCATCGAAGCGCTCCATCACCACCACGGTGCCCCCCAGGTACTGGGTGCCGATGGAATAGCTCAGGGGCGCCGCATGGTAAAGCGGGGCAGTAGAGAGATAGACGGTGCTTTCGGAGAAGCCAAACCAGCTCATGCGCTCGCCGAGCGCGAATCCGGCGTTTTCGATGGTGGCATCCTGCAGGCGCCGCTTGATGCCGCTGGGGCGGCCAGTAGTGCCCGAGCTGTAAAGCATGGTTTCGCCCATCCACTGCACGGGCATAGGCTCGGCATCCTGTTGCGCAAGCACCGCCTCATAGCTACTCCATCCTGCCAGCCCATCACCGATGAGAATCCTCTCGGTGCAAGCCGGAATCTGCGGCGCAATTTTCTGTGCAATGTCGCGGTACCGGTCCGACACCAGCACCGCCCGCGCACCTGAATTGTTGATGATGTAAGCGGCCTCGTCGGCGGTGAAGTAGCGGTTGATGGGCGTGAAATACAGCCCGGAACGCAGGGCCGCCCAGACTATTTCCGGGAAACACATGCGGTTCTCGCACATGAGGGCGATGTGGTCGCCGCGCCTTAGCCCCAGGGAATGCAGATGCCTGGCGAGCTGGATGGAGCGGTCGTTCAGTTGCCCATAGGTGAGTACGTCGCCGGTGGCGACACTGACCAGGGCTGGCTTTTCCGGCGTGTTGCGGGCGTGGTCTCCCAGATACATGAATCGCTTACCCGACCGGCGCTGGCATGCCGTTACGGGTTTCCTATAAAGAATGGAGTAACGGTATTAGATGCGCTTCACCTGGACCTGCGCCACTCATGATATTTCTCACGGCCCATGCCGAAACCTCAGTCACGCGGACTGCGACTTGGCAGGTGCCGCAGTAGGCGGACGCAAGTCAACGACCGCCCCGTATCCGGACTCAAGTCCGCCAGGTGCGGAGGGCGGCCCACGGGCTCCGGCGGGACTCTGAGCTCCGCTACACTGCAGAATGTTGCATTGCCAATCGCCGGAGTACAGACATGCATGCATTGCCACTGTCGGGAATACGCGTTCTCGATTTGACCCGTGCCTTCGCCGGTCCCTCGTCAGCGCAGATGCTGGGAGACCTGGGGGCCGAAGTCATCAAGGTGGAAAGGCCCGGCGTTGGTGATGAATCGCGCACTCTGGGCCGTGCCTACCTGAAGGATGACGAGGGCCGCGAGACGCGCGAAGGCTCGATGTACATGGCCGTGAACCGCAACAAGAAGGGCATTACCACCGACCTGTCCAAGCCGGCGGGCCAGGCGCTCATCCGCAGGCTGGCTGCGGTGTCGGATGTCTTCATCGAAAATTACAAGACCGGGGACCTTAAGCGCTATGGACTGGACTATGAGGCCATCCGCGCGGTCAATCCTCGCATCATCTACTGCTCCGTCACCGGATTCGGCCAGAGCGGACCCTACAGCCATCGCCCCGGCTACGATCCGGTGTTCCAGGGCATGGGAGGATGGCTGGCACTGAACGGGGATTCGGACGAGCATCCCGCGCTGGTTGCCTCCAATCCCATAGACATGTACACCGGCTACTATGCTTCAATCGCCATTTTGTCCGCGCTTTACGGACGTGATGCCCGAGGCGGAGTGGGACAGCTTATCGACCTGGCACTCTTGGATGTCTCGTTTGCCGCTTGCGGCCAGCGCGTCCAGGACTTTCTGGTCGATGGCAGGCAACCGGCTCGCCGCCGCCTGACTGGAACCTATTACCTTTGCTCGGACGGCGCGATCATCATTGCGGCCGCGAATGCCGGCCAGTGGACACGCTTGACTCAATTGCTGGGCCGCCCTGACCTGCAAACGGATCCGCGATTTGCCGATCATCATCTGCGCATGCGCAATCAGGACGTGCTGGTGCCCATCATCGGCGAGATCGTCCGCAAGCGCACGGCAAAGGACATGCTGGAGGCACTGGAGGCCGCGGGGATTCCCAACGGACCGGTCTATGGCTACCGCCAGGCGTTCGACGACCCCCACGTCAGGCACAGGGATTTACTGGTCGAGTCACCTCATCCGGTCGGGGGCAGCGTGAAACTGCTGCGCAACCCCATCCGTTTCTCGGAGACGCCGATCACAAAATACCAGGCTCCACCCACTTTGGGCCAGCATACCGACGAGGTCCTGCATGAACTGCTCGACATGGACGAGGCGGCCATCGCGGCGCTGCGCAAAGAAGGGGTGATCTAAGGATGTTCCGTTTGCCATTGATGGCGAATGCTCGATTGGGATGCCTGCTGGCGCCCTACCCCATGGCCAGTCCGTTCTCGTAAAGTGAACCCCGAGCCGGGCTGCCTTGCGGCTCAGGGTATCGATGAAGCACTGCCGAGGCGATCCGACGATACCCTCGTTGATGAGGCAGGTGGCCGGCCGGTGGGTGGCAGGTCAGGTTCCGCATCCCTGGTCGTGGCGTCAGTCATGCTCCATTGCTTACTTAATGTCGATGCCGGACTCTTGGATGATCCTGCCCCAGCGCTGGTAATCATCGATCAGCAACTTGCGGAACTCCGGTCCATCGATATGCTTGTTGACATTGCCGAGAGACGCCAGGTACTTCTGGATGTTGTCACTGAGCGTGACTTTCCTGACTGCAGCCCGCAACTGGTCATATACCGGTCCCTGCATGCCGGGAGGACCAACGATTCCCGTCAGCGAATCATTGGTGAGATCAGGGAAACCCATCTCGATGGCGGTGGGCACGTCCTGCGCATATACCGCACGGCTGGAGGAGGCGTTGGCAATCACCCGTAGTGCACCCGACTGTATGTGCGGTCGTGCCAACACGCCACCAATCACGATCATGCCAACACGGCCTGCCAGCAAGTCAGTCAGCGCCGGCCCAAGCCCCTTGTAACCGATATGCGTCATGTTCAGCCCGCGTGCCTTGGCCATGGCCTCGACCATCATGTGGCCGGGACTGCCGGTGCCTGAACTGGTGTAGTTGGCGCCCGGATTGGCGGTAACGTACTTCACCATTTCAGCTATCGAACGCACCGGCAGGATCTTGGGATTGACCACCAGCATGGCGGTGCCGACATTGAAATTGCCGATGGGTGTCATCACCTTGTCGAGCTCGAATGGCTTGCTCTGAGCATAATGCGCCACCGCCGTTGTATTCGAGAACTGCAGCAGCGTATGGCCGTCGGGCGGGCTGCCGGCCACGTAGTTCAGGCCGATGACACCGGTGGCGCCAGCGCGATTCTCGACAATGATGGGCTGCCCCAGCTCCTTGGCCAGATCCTGGTTGAAATAGCGGCCCACGACGTCAGAGCTTCCGCCGGCTTCAAACGGGATGATGTAGCGTATGGGCTTGCTGGGAAAACCCTGTGCCAACGCCCCTCCGGTGGCCAGCAGCGCACACAGCACGAGCGGCAGATTCATGCTTCTGAATTTCATCTTCCATCTCCTTTGAACATCACGTCAGGTGGGTCATTGAGAAGCTGAAAATCGACAGATGAGTACTTCCTGATGCAAGGCTTGCGAGAGCTGGCTTGTCCGGCAATACGCGGGCGTGGTCTCCCCAATACATGGATTGAGTGCCTGATAGCAGCCAAGCATGACGCTACCAGACCTCCTGGGAAATTGTGTACGGGCATTAGACGCCCGTTGACTCGAGGAGGCCACCTACGATTTTTACCACTTCCCATGCGAAATAATCAGCCGCCAGACAGACAGGTGGGCATCAAGTCCCAGGGGGATGGTTCCTCGCTTTGTTTGATCGGGACGATAACGAAACCACCCGTGCCGCGTCACCGGAGGCACGTTCGGGCGGATCGACCTTCTGGCTCCGCGCCACGCTCAGCAACCACTCCCGGAAGGCGGCATTTTTGGGTTGTGTTATCTGCTCCACCGGGCACACGACATAGAACCCTGATTCGTTGCGTAGCGGGACATCGAAGGGAATGACGAGTCTTCCAGCGGCAATATCCTCGATAACGTAGTGACGCTGGGTAAGGCCCATACCCATGCCGGAAATCACGCACTGATGGGCGACGGCAAGATCTTCGGTCAGAACTTCGCTAACTGGCTTGAACGGCAAGTCGCTTACCAGCTTGAACCATTGCAGCCACTCGTCTCTGCGCAAGTGGGAGTTATAGACCGTGGTTCGCAGGACGTCTTCTGGCCGTTTCAGCTCCAGCCTTTGCATCAGCGCGGGACTGCAGACAGGCACCATATCCATGGAAAACAGAAAATCCGAATGCAGCCCCGGCCAATTGCCCCGGCCAAAGCGGATGGCCAGGTCAATATCGTCAGTGCTGAAATCCGCCTCCTCGCGACCCGCCGAGATGCGTATCTCGACCTTGGGATGGCGTGCCTGAAACTCCGGCAATCTCGGGATCAGCCAGCGTACGATGAAATTGGTGTAACCCCTGACTGTCAGGATGGTGCGTCGCTTGCTGAGCTTGAGTTCCTGGCTGGCGCGATGGATCTGGTCGAAAGACTTGGTCAGGGCATCAGCAAACTGCCTGCTTTCTCGTGGCACCTGCAGGGTGTTGTTGATGCGCTGGAACAGTTTGAACCCCAGATAGTCCTCGAGGTCCCGGATGTGGCGGCTGATGGCGCCTTGGGTAACATTCAGTTCGTGGGCCGCCTTGGTGAAACTTTCGTGTCGCACGGCCGCCTCAAAGGCACGAAGGTGATTCAGTGGTGGCATGTATCGCTTCATCTGCCGGCTCCTCCTGATTCTTGTATTTTCATTCTATAGGTCATCAGCTTCGGGCGGTGGCTACCGTGCAAACGGACGAATACATGGCCTCTTGGACCCCACGATTCGATCCTGGAAGGGAACTTGCTGAACGAACCAATCATCGCCCAGTGACCAGACTGGCCCACGAAAAGCAGTCATGCACACGCCGATGAATCGTCATTGGTTACCGGCTGCTTACTCCACTACAGTTGAAATCAGACAATTCGCCGACAGCTTGCGGGCTGAACCGGATGCATTTGGGAC
>CAIPGJ010000547.1 GCA_903864555.1 uncultured Pseudomonadota bacterium
CCGCCTGGAATCACCGCGACCGGATTGAGTCCGGAGGCCAGCTGTTCGGCCTGCTCCCAGGCTGTGCGGACATGGCTGCCGATGGCCTGCGCCTCCTCGCGGGCAGTGGCCCCGTGGCCAGCCAGGGTATCGGCGAACGCCTCCAGCGTGGCTGCGATCTCCTGCAATTCACGCCCCAGACCTTCCCTCAACTCGTGGCCGAACTGGTTACGCTCGGCCACGTTCAGGTTGAACACTTCGCGCTCCAGACGGTTGCGTTCTGCCACCTCTTCCTCAAGTACGCGATTGACCGCCGCCAGATCCCGGGTGCGCTCCATCACCGTCATCCGCAGTAGCTTCCGTGACGTGGCAAGCGAGCGCAGCACACTGAACAACAGCAGGCTGACGAGTACTCCACCCAGCAGAGCCAAAGGTGCCAGGCTCCGCTCGCTGGGCGTCAGGAATGCGCTCGCCGGGGCTGAGAACACCAGGGCGAGCACCGTGCCACCGACGCGAATCAGGGCCGACGTGGAAAGCGCCGGATTGCCGATGCCAGGGAGAGATGCCGCTTGCGGCACACGCGATGTCAGGCTGCGGGAGTCGAACAGCAGATTGCCTGGATCGGAGGACGCAAGCGCCCAGGTCCAGTCTTCGCGCCCCACCAGATGGATACGCGTGTCGACTTGCACGGGGGCGTACAGCTGCAGCGCCTCCCGCACGAGTGCGCTCATGGAGACGGTCATGCCCACCGACCCAAGGTAATTTTCGGTGAGCGCTGCAGCGGGCAACAGGCTGGATCGGCCTGCCATTGCGCCGGTGCGGTACAAGGGCAAGCGCAGCGGCAGCGATCCCTCGACAGCCGCAATGGCATCTACCGATACGGAGGTCGATGCCGTCAGGACGCCACGGGTGCGCATCTCCCGCATTTCCGCCGGCGTCAGCGAGGCAAGGACCCTGGCACCACTTCCCAATGGCGGTGGCGGGTCCAGCGGATAAATGATCCGCACAGCGGCAGGCATGCCGGGCCTGGAGACCTCGTAATCCATACCCTCGATGGCAGGAAAGCGCTGCCCCAGCTGGAGAACATCCAGATAATCCCGCGCGATGTCGGTTTCGACGGCGCCGGTCACCCCATGCATGGCGCGCAAGCCGAACAGCGGGCCGGCATGGTGCTCAAGCCGCAGCTCGAGGAAGCGCCGCAGGTCACTGCATTCCGCCTCGAAGGCAAGCGTGGCGCTGCGCAATGCACGCTCGTGCAGGTAGACGCAGGCTGCCAGACTGATCATCAGCCCCATGGCCAGCACCAGCCCCGCAGCATGTGCTGTCCAGTCGCTTGGCCGCCTCACCCAGCCATCCTTTCCTCGAAACGCAGCGTGACGCCGTCCGTCCAGTCCTGCGAGGGCAGCGACGTAGCGAATGCCAGTCCCAGCGCGCGGGAACGGAACGCCATGATGCGCAGAGACTGATCGTGGTCGTGCTGCTCCGCCAGAGCGCGATCGCCCGCAATGGTGACTGCCAGTGGCGCCTTCTCCAGGGTGATGCGCATGCGGCTTGATCCACGCTCCAGCAGGTGCGTCACGGCATGTTGGGCCATCCGGAAAAGATGATGCTCCAGCAGGGCGTTCCGGTTGGCCGAGTGGTCATCCTCTTCGTTGCACGCGGACTGGAACTGGCAGGCGACCTCGTGACGCGCCCGCGTGTCGGCTGCCAGTCCGTGCAGGGCATGGGTCAGCGCGCCGCGCGCCGCCCACCGCCTCGACCGGACTGAGTCTGTGTGACAGGTCACGGGTACGGGAGATGGCCCCGGAGATGCGGGTGGCCAGGCCTGCGGCGCGGGCCGCTTCTGCCGGCTTGTCTTGGCGTTCGAGTTCGGACCGCAGGACTTCGATCAGGAAGCCGGCCGCGGTGAGCTGCTGGCCGAGGTTGTCATGCAACTCCTGGCCATAGTGGCGGCGCTCGCCGGTCAGCCCCTGCATCACTTCGCATTCCACCCGGTCGCGTTCGCGTATCTCCCGGTCGAGTGCGGCATTTTTCAGCCGAAGTTCACGACTTCTGTCATCGACGGCGGTGGCCAGACCGGTTCTTGACCTGAGCAACAGCTCGACAAGCGCGGCGAGCAGCAGACTCAGTACCAGGCCCACAACCAGCACGACCCACGGCACTGCGCCGGCCTGTTCAGGCGCAAAGGATTCCAGCGCGCCTTCGAAATGGATGTCCAGCAGGGCCCCGCCAAACGCCAGTCGTTCCAGGGAGACAAGATTGGCCCCCCATCCAGTTGCCTCATCCTTGGGTGGCTGGAGATCCGCAGAATCGATCAGCAGCCTGCCCCGAGTGCCCGCCCTGCGGGCTTCGCCATCAGCGCTGCGACCGACGCTGTACAGGCGTATGCGCATCTTCGACAAGGCATCGGGCGGCACCGCTTCCTGGATCAGCCTGAGCAGCGAGAATTCCAGCCCCACCGAGCCGGCAAAGGCCGCCCTGCGCTGGATCGCCGATTCAAGTGGCAGGCCACGCCGGTACACGGCCAGGCGCATGACCAGCGGCAAATCAGGATAGTGGGCAAGGACTTCGCCGGAGGACACCAACTGACCGGACTGCATGATCTCCTCGACCTGGCCCGATGGCATGTCGGCCGGATCGTGACCAAGCGCGCGCCGGTCGGGCCCGAACGGCTCCTGGAACAGCAGCACCTGGGAGTCGTCGCTCCCTCCCGCAGGGTTGATGCCAAGCCCCGGGTGGCCGCGGGACGCCATGCCGGGGTCGGTCCTGACCCGCCGCTCGAAAGCCTCCAGGCGCGAGGGCGTGACATGCTCGGCAAAATTGAGTGAGATCATCGCCGGATTGCGCGAGGCCAGATCCAGGCCGCGGACATAAGCGGAAAACTGGCGGCTGGAGACATTCGGCGTGGCATGGAAGAAACCACGCAGACCCCAGAGCAGCCCGGAGTAGCTGCTAAAGCGGCCGGCCATCATCCGGTGGACCTCACCAGTCTCGTACTCGAAGCGTGCCTGGGCCTCGTTCCTGAACTGGCTGAGGCAATAGCGGAAGACCAGGACGCTGAGTATCAGCCCGAAGACCAGAACCATCCAGCCTGAATGGCGGGACCATCCCTCAGAGCGCCCCTTGGATACGGAATTACGCACTGCCACGCCTCCCCCGCGAGCAATGGATGCCGGCAAAATACCACGTGCCCTTCGCTTGCCGGGGCGGCTGTCGCGGCCATGGCCGCAGGAACGGTAAAAGAGACGGGGGGGGCGGGGAAGTGGTAGGCCGTGCGGGATTCGAACCTGCGACCAACGGATTAAAAGTCGAGTGAATAGAGAAAGCAGCAACAATGAGAAACAAGTAACAGCAATAGAATTAGGAACTTATTGTTTTAGGCTGTTGCTGCTTTCTCCTGCTTTCTGCGATTGAGTGTGCCACCAGTGTGCCGCGGAAATGCGAGAAACTAAAACCATTGGCGATTGATTCAAGAGCAGGCGCGGGGGTAATTTCTCACGCACCATAATGATGCATACCCCCTTGGCCCATGCGCATTTGCAGAAGATTAGACTTCTCCCTGCTTTGCAAGGGCCGGAGAATCTTTAAGTTTTTCTGTGGCTATTTGGTGCTGAATTGAGCATCGGGCCATTGATCAATGCCAAGACACCCAAAACGAAGGTAAAACCAAAGTGATCAGGAGAGCAAACTCAGGAACGTAGCCGATACCGCGCGC
>CAIPGJ010000548.1 GCA_903864555.1 uncultured Pseudomonadota bacterium
CTGCAATCGCTGTGCACCGACATGGCCCCGGGTGAAGTGATCAAGGCGCATTTCCACTGCGTCAGCCAGTTCCAGGTCTATGCCGCCGGTGCCGCCCTGCTCGGCCGCTATCCGGTGCAGCCCATCATCGTGCAGTTCCTCGACTCGTGAGCGTAGCGAACGAGCGGGGGAATTTTGGCCAACAGGCCACAGCCCGCTCTGCCTGTCACCGCAAAAGCTCACCTTGAATGCCGGGCAGTGTTGTTGCCTGGCAGGCAAAGCAGCGGAGGATGGCATCCCGGACATCCACCAGGCACTCGTGGCGCAATGCAGGCGCAGCAGTAGAAAATCCCCCCGCGCGACTGCGTCGCGTCGGCCCCCTTTGACAAGGGGGTTAACACCCGCTGCGGCCTCGTCTCCCCGCAAATTGGCGAAGAACCTTGCTACGACCAGCGACTAGGGCTTGATCACCCACTTGTCCCCGACGCGGCCGATCGCCACGCCGTAAGGCTGTGACAGCTTCTGCAGATCCTGAATCACCCGCTCGGCTATCGGCCCTTCGGCCAGCAGCGGCCGGCCGCGGGTGGTGCGGCCCTTGCCGTGGCCGAGGTCGATGGGGTAGAGCTCGATCGTGTCCAGCTTGCCGCCCTTGAACTCGCACACCGGCACCACGCTGCGCCAGTAGTCCGGGTTGGCCGGGAAGCCCTTCTTGCCGCCGCCGGTGCGGGCATCGTTGTAGTCGGCGGGAGTGGCCGAGTTGTCCAGCCCGTAGTGGCGGTAGGCATCGGCCGGCCAGCGCAGCACGGTCTCGTTCTGGAAGATGAATTCGCCCAGCGAATAGAAGATCGGCCGGTCCTTGTAGATCTCGATGCCGCGCACCTGGTGCGGGCCATGGCTGACGAACACGTCCACACCGGCATCGATGCAGGCATGGGCGCATTCGACCATGAAGTCGGCGGGCACATCGCGCACCCCGGCCGGACCGACCGAGCGCGTGTCACCGGGCACCGGAAACGGCCCCTCGTGCGCGTGCAGGTTGAACACCACCCAGTCGGCCTGGCGCCGGGCATCGCGCACCCAGCGCAGGATGTCCTCCAGGTCCGGCTTGAAGGCCGTGGTCTTCGAGCCGAACTGCTCGCCCTTGACGAACTTCACGCCGGGGAATTCCTCACCGTTGATCAGCTTGGTGGTGGGCTGGAAGAACATCTCGTCGGCGCCGGCCGTGCCGCGATGGCCGCCGCGCTTCTGCGCCTCGGCGACGCGCTCGAAACCGAGGCCGGCATTGAGGCGCTGGAACTCGGTGAAGGCGCGCTCGTCCAACGTGTGCACCGTCTCGTAGCGGAGGAAGCTGACCCCGGGCCGGCCGTTGAAGTCATGCCGCTGCTCGCCGGCGCGTGCCCATTCCGGAAAGGACGAGGCCGCCCCCAGCAAGGCGACGCGACCGCGCGCGGTGTCCAGGTAGGCCGCCGATCGCGCTTCGGACAGGTTGCGACCGGTGCCGGCGTGCACCATGCCGGCTTCGTCCAGCTTTTCGCGCGAGGCCAGCATGCCCGGTGCGCCAAAATCGAAGACATGGTTGCTCGCCGTGGACACCATGTTGAAACCCATCCACTTCAGCTCGCTGGCCGTGTCCGGATGCGAGGTGCCATAGGAGCCTTCGGCCAGCATGTGCGCCATGTCCAGGCTGTGGATGGGCATCTCCAGGTTGCACACCGAGGCATCGGCGCCGCGCAATACCTCGACCAGGCGCAGGAAACGCTCCTCGCGGTACACCGACAAACGATGCGACAGCATGGCATCGCCTGCAGCGGCGATGCGGATGTTGCGGGCTTCGGCTTCGTACATGGCTATCCTCCTTGTAGGTCTTTGATTGTAGGGGCAGGGCCGAGCGGGGGCAGCGGGCACAGCAGCTGAAGGATTTCCAGGCGGGCAATGTGGTGAACGCCACCTCATTCACCGATTGAACACCCGCTCAGCCACCAGAAGATTGGGCAGCCAGCACAGCCAGGCGATCACCGGATAGGCCAGTTCGAAGGGGGCGCCAGACACCATGGCCGCCGGCAACCACAACCGCAGGGTGACCGCGGCAAAGGTGAGCGCGAAGTTGCGCACCATCCAGCGGCGATGGGCAGCGATGTCACCGGCACGCACGGCCAGATACGCGCGCAAGCCCGTGTACAGCCACAGGAGGGCAAGACAGCCAAAGCCCAGACGGGCCACCGGCCCGCCAAAGGCCAGCAGCGCCATGTACAGGCCGGCCACGCCGCCGACCAGCACGCCCACGCCGAGATAGAGCCGGCCCGACCAGCGATGCAGCGCCAGTTGGCGTGAGCGCAAGCCTGCCGAGAACTGGAACGGCCCGAGGATGAGCGCGACCGCCGAGGCGAAGATGTGGGTGTAGATGCCGGCGC
>CAIPGJ010000549.1 GCA_903864555.1 uncultured Pseudomonadota bacterium
CGGCAGCGGACCCTGGCCTGCGGTGGTGATGCTGCACGGCCGCGCCGGCCCCTACTCCTCAGCTGCCAAGGGCCGTCACGATGCCACCACCCTGTCGCAACGGCATCGCATGTGGGGGGAGTTCTGGGCCACGCGTGGCTACGCCGCCCTGCTGGTGGACAGCTTCGGTCCGCGTGGACATGCCGCGGGATTCCCCGCCGGCACCTACCAGTCACGGCCTGCCGAAGTGAACGAACAACGCGTCCGGCCGCTGGATGCCTACGGTGCCCTCGCCTGGCTGCACTCGCGCGGGGATGTGATCGCGGATCGCATCGGCCTGCAGGGCTGGTCCAATGGCGCGATGGCGACGCTGGCCATCATGGCGGAACATCCGCTGGCGTTCACGCCTCCCTTCAGCAAGCCTGCGCCGGCAATCGCCTTTCGTGCAGCCTTGGCTTTCTATCCCGGTTGCACGGCCCAGGTCGGCACCGGCTGGCGCAACTACGCACCCATGATCACGCTGGTGGCCTCGCGCGATGAAGAAGTCTCACCGGTCACCTGCCGGCGGCTGGCCGATGAAGTGCGCCGGGCCATGCCGGCAGGCGAACAGTTCGGCACATTCGAGTTTGTCTGGTACGAGGGGGCACAGCACGCCTTCGATGATCCGGGGAAAGCCCGCCAGTCGGTCGAGGCCAACCGGCTGGCAACGCAAGATGCCAAACAGCGAGCCGAAGCCTTCTTCGGGCGCCTGTTGAAGCCTTCCCTGCAGTAAATCCGGGGGGGTGCTTACGTGAAGCCCCGTCATTTCCGGTTTCCGGCGAAAATTGCGCTCCCGGGCACGCCTTCCTGGATCTGTACGCAGTCCAGCGACAGCGTCGTCAATCCGGGCCCCAGCCCTCATCACACTGACAGGACCATGGAACAGAACACCAACCAAGCGGACGGTACACCACCGCCGGAGAAGACCGCCTCGGGCCGTACCATTTATCACTTTCGCCAACACGCCTACCTCAACCTGCTCGGCATCAAGCGTCTGGTGCCCGAGCAGGGCGACAGCCAGACCGAACTGGTGATTACCGAGAGTCTGATGAACCCGAACGGCTCGGCCCATGGCGGCTCAATCTTTTCGCTGGTGGACACCGGCATGTCCGGCGCCCTGCGCAAGCACATCGTCGAGCCGGAATTCAGTGCCACGGTGGAAAGCAAGATCAATTACCTGAAGGCCGTGCGCGTGGGCAGCACGCTGCTGTGCACCGCGCGGGTGATCCAGCGCACCAGCCGCCTGGCGGTGATCGAGGCCGATGTCCACAACGAGAACAACGAACTGGTGGCCAAGGCCATGGCCACCTTTGCCATCCTGAAACCCAGAGCCGACACGAGCAAGAAGGCCTGAAGAGGCCCCATCGACCTTTCAGCAAGGAGAAGTCATGAACACGTCCGCTATCCTGCATGCGCTGGCCGCCCTGGCCGCAACGGCCACACTGGCCAGCACCCCGGGTCTCGTCCAGGCCCAGGCCTTCCCGACCAAGCCAGTGCGCATCATCGTGCCCTTTCCCACCGGCTCCAGCAGCAATGACATCGCCACGCGGGCCATTGCCACGCCCATGGGCGAAAGCATGGGACAGACCATCATCGTGGACAACAAACCCGGCGCCGCAGGCAATATCGGTGCCGAGATGGTGGTGAAGGCCCCGGCCGATGGCTACACGCTGCTGGCCGGCGCGAACTCCACCATGGCGGTGAGCCCGGCGGTCTACAAGCTTTCGTTCGATGTGGTGAAGGATCTCACCCCGGTGGGCATGGTGGCGAAGTTTCCCTATGTGCTGGTGGTGCCCTCCACGCTGCCGATACGCAATGTGAAGGAACTGGTGGCCTACGCCCGTGCCAATCCCGGCAAGTTCAATTTCGCTTCCGGCAGCGGCACCGGTTCGACCACCCACCTGTGCCCGGAACTGCTCAACGCCAGCCAGGGCCTCACCATGGCGCACATCCCCTACAAGGGCGGTGCCCAGGCCATGATCGACCTGATCGCGGGGCAGGTGCAGCTCTTCTGCGGCGGCATCACCGGCACCCTGTCAGGGATGAAAAGCGGCAAGCTGCGCGTCATCGGCATTGCCACCACCAGGCGCTCCGAGTTGCTGCCTGATGTGGCCACGGTGATCGAGCAGGGCGTTGCCGATTTTGAAGTGGCCTCCTGGCTGGGTGTGTTCGCCCCGGCCGGCACGCCGCAGCCGGTGGTGCGCCGCCTCAACGAGGAAATCAACAAGGCCGTGGCACGGCCGGAAACGCGCAAGCTGTTTGCTGGCCAGGGCGCCGAAGTAGCGCTGATGAGTCCCGAGGAAACGGGCAGCTACCATCGCGGCGAACTGGCGCGCTGGGGTGGCGTGGTGAAGCGCCTGGGCATCAAGGCGGAATAGCCGGGCCCTCTTTCCGGCCTCCTCTCGGGTGACATGACCCCTGGGGGGGAAACTAACTTGTGTATCCCAGTCGCTGCAGGAGGGCCTGCAGCGTCTCGCTGATCCGGTCGTTGATGACCAGGTCGGCGTAGTCATCCAGCGGTGTCTCGTCATTGTTGAGAATCACCAGGCTGGCGCCGGCGCGCCGCGCAATGCGCGGAAAGGACGCTGCCGGCTCGACCAGCAGCGTCGAGCCGATGGCGATGTAGAAATCCGAAGCCAGGGTGAGCTCCGAAGCCCGCTGCATTTCATCCTGCGGCATCGACTGCCCGAAGGAAATGGTCTTGGTCTTGATCGGACCAGCGCAGTCATCACAGTCAGGCGCCAGATCGCCATGCTCGCAGCGATCGACGATGTATTGCGTGGGCCAGGTGCGGCCGCACCACAGGCAGGAGGATTCGCGCGTGCTGCCGTGCAGCTCGATGACATGGGTGCTGCCCGCCTCGGTATGCAGCCCGTCGACGTTCTGCGTGACGATGGCGGCGAGATGGCCGCGCCGCTGCAATTCGGCCAGCGCCAGGTGACCGGCATTGGGCTTGACGCCCTGGCGCGCGCGGAAGTTGCCCGCAGCACGCTGCCAGGCCGTGATACGCGCTTCGCGGTCGTTCATGAAGTCTTCGTACATCACCGGGGTCTGGGTTTTCCAGACGCCGTTGGGACCACGATAGTCGGGGATGCCGCTGTCGGTGCTGATGCCTGCGCCGGTGAAGGCCACGCCGCGCCGCGCCATGCGCACCAGGTCGGTCAGGGTATCGAGCTTGTCCATGGCGGAAATGATAGCGCGTTGCTGCGACATGATGCGTGGGTGCCCCATACGCACAGCATGCGCGCAGCATCGGTGCCGCAAAAGTAACGAACGTGCGGCGGGTTCAGACCCGCTGTCCGGCCTGCCCCATCCACGCGGCCACCCGGCTGCGCTGCAGCTCGCTCATGTGCAGACCGCACTTGCTGCGCCGCCACAGCACGTCTTCGGCGGTCTGCGCCCATTCCTTGCGCTGGAAGTAGACGAGCTCAGCCTCATGCAGTCCGCCGCCGAAGTCCTCGCCCAGGTCTGCCACGGCTGTCGCCGTGCCGAGGATTTCGCTGCTGAGCGTGCCGTGCCGGCGTGCCAAGGAGGCGACCAGCGTAGGCGGCAATCCGGCATGCCGCTGCTGCAAGTCGTGCAGAAAAGATGCGAAGTCCGCCATGTCCCCCCCGGGCAGCGGGCTGTCGCCGGTCCAGCCAGTGGCCTCACCGAGCCAGGGCCGCAGGCGCGCCAGCACCTGCTCGGCCAGACGCCGGTAGGTGGTGATTTTCCCGCCGAACACCGACAGCACCGGCGGCGATCGACCGTCAGTGCCGACATTCAGGTCCAGGTGATAGTCACGCGTCACGGCTGAAGGATTGCTGCTGCCATCGTCGTACAAGGCGCGTACCCCGCTGTAATGCCACACCACATCCGCCGGGCGCACCGGCCGGACGGCGTAACGGCTGGCGGCCGCGCACAGATAGCGGATCTCGGTTTCACTGATGTGCGCCTGCCCGGGCGCAGCCTGCTCCTCCGGGGTGAGTGGCACATCGGTGGTGCCGATGAGGGTGAAGTCCCCTTCATAGGGAATCATGAAGATGATGCGGCGGTCGGGATTCTGCAGGATGTA
>CAIPGJ010000550.1 GCA_903864555.1 uncultured Pseudomonadota bacterium
CATCGCCGCTGGCCTGTGGATTTCAGCGTGCCCATGAATGTTGACCAACCCCTGCGACTGCTGACTTTATGAGCGACACCGCAACCAACCCCACGCCCGCCACGTCCGCGTTGCGGCGCAATGCCCTGCTCCAATGGATGGATGCCGGGCAGCGGCGGCTGTATCGGCTGCTGGCCTGCCGTCCATCCGGCGCGTCGTGGTTTCTCATTTCCGTGGACAGCCCCAAGGTGGGCTGGCCAGTGGAGTATCCGCTGGCCGATTTGGCAAAGGCGATGGCGGCTGGCGACCTGCAGGTGCTGGAACGTGACCACCTGATGACGCAACTGCGCCGGGAGGAAGCCCTGACCCCCAAACAGCGGGAACTACGGGATCAGGCATGGGCGATGATACGCGAACTGGTGGAGGCAACAGACCAGCGCATCCTCTGGCCCGGCGAGAGCGGCCCCTTGGTCAAGGCGGCGGCAGCCCGGCATCAGGTGAACGTGTCCACGCTCTACAAGCATTTGCGGCGCTACTGGCAGCGCGGGCAGATGCGGGAAGCCCTGCAACCGATGCTCAACAAGTGCGGTGGGACCGGCAAGCCGCACCGGCCCGGCGCGGTGAAACTTGGGCGTCCCGTAACGGGCAAAGGCCAGGTGGGCATCAACGTGACCGACGTGATGCGATCCCACTTCGAGGATGCCATCGACCGCTACTACCGGAAGGGCGAGAAGCTCTCGCTGAGCCTGACTTACGAGCGGATGCTGGGGGACCATTACGCGTCGGGGTTTGAGGAAAAGGACGGCGAGTTGACGCCCATCTTGAAGCCCGTCGAGCAGCGGCCGTCCTCCGCGCAATTTCAACGCCACTACAAGCTGCACCACACGAAACTCTCGTCCCTGACGGCACGCAAGGGTGCGGCCTACGTGGCTCGCAACCATCGGGCGGTGCTGGGCGACCAGTCCAAGAGTGCCCTTGCGGTGGGTGAGTATGCCATGATTGATGCGACGACGGCGGACCTGCACATAGTGAGCAGCCTGGACCGTTCCCAAGTGGTTGGCCGCCCCATGATCTACTACGTGGTCGATGTGTATAGCCGGCTGATTACCGGCGTGCATGTGACGAGCGACAACACTGGCTACAACGCTGCAGCCATGGCGGTGTGGAACGCATTCAGCGACAAGGTGGAGTTCTGCGCGGAACTGGGCATCACCATCACGCCTGACCAGTGGCCGGCGCGTGACCTGCCGCTCAACCTGTATGCGGACCGGGGCGAGCTGCTCAGTGGCATGGCGGACCAGCTTCCATCCAAGCTGGGCGTCCGGGTGGACAATGCGCCCGCGTACCGACCGGACCTGAAGGGCCTGGTGGAGCGGGCCTTCCACACGTTCAACCAGATGACGATCAACTGGCTGCCTGGAGCCATCCGCTACGATGGTGAGGAACGCGGGGAACGCGACTACCGCAAGGATGCCGTCTTCACGCTGCCGGAGTTCAAGAAGGTGTTGGTCCAGTCCATCCTGGCCTACAACGCGTCCCACTTGGCAGGCTATATCCGTACCCAGGAGATGATCGCCGACCATGTGGAGCCGCGTCCGAACAAGTTGTGGGCCTGGGGGCTGCCCCGTGCGGCGATGCTCACGCATGACCCCGCCTGGGTGCGGTTGGCGATTCTACCCACGGACCGGGGCACCATCCAGCCCAAGGGCCTGTATTTCCGGGGGGTGCATTACACCTGTGCGCGGGCGATGCGGGAAGAGTGGTTTGCGAAGGTGCGGCACAATGCGGTGCGATCAGTGCAATGCAGCTTCGACCCCGGCGCGGTGAACCGCATCTACCTACTCGGGGACCAAGTGGACGTGTGCGATTTGACGTCCGCTGACTCGTGGGCGGCGGGACTAGCCTGGCCCGAACTGACGGCCTACTTGAGGGAGAAGCGGGTGAGTGACCGGGACGCCAAGGATGCGGACGTGCAGTTGCGGGTGACGGCCAACGCAAGCACCCAGGCGGCGATCAAGCAGGCCACGAAGCTCACCAAGGCAGCCACGGGTGGTGGTGCGCCCAGCACGAAGAGGATGGAGGAGGCCAAGAAGGCCGAACGGCTGCTGGAACTCCAAGCTCAAACCAGCACAACACAGGCAATCGTGGGTGTGCCGCCCGCGCCGATCCCTACTGCGGCTACGGCACCGAATCCGAAGCCCATCAGCAAGGTGGCCAGCAAATGGCTAGAGCTGCACAACCAAATGAAACCATGAAGCAAATGAACCGTAACGATGACCAAGAACCCTCACCACTCGAAAAGTTTGGCGAGGCAGTCTACACGCCCTCAGTGGTGCCGCTGTTTAGTGGGAACCCCTACATTGAGGCGCTGCCACCCAATGCGACGGACATGCGGACGCTCTTCAGCCAACTGCGAAGTTTGCCGCCATGGAGTGAGGCGGATGTGAAGCAGCCCGCCACGGCGCGTCTCCACATGCTGCTGACGATGGATTGCTTCTTTCAGCCGCTGACGCGGCACTTCTCACTGGCGCAGGATTTGGACGGCATGATTCGAGGTGGCTACCTGTCCCGCAACCCGATGAAGGGCACCTCCGTGGTGCCTGGACTGGCCTACTCGGCGCCCAAGGCCTTGCGTAGTGCGGCGCTGATTGGCTGCGCCGGCGTCGGGAAGACGTATTCCGTGACGCACATATTGTCCCAGATGTATGGCGATCCGGTGAACCACCGATTGTATCAGGGGAATGAAATGAAGACGACTCAGTTGGTCTGGTTGAAGGTGGAATGCCCGAGTGAGACGCGCGGCCTTTGTTTGTTGTTCTTTCGGGCGGTGGACGAAGTGCTGGGAACCAGTTACCAGGCCAAGTATGGTGGCAGCAGGAGCACGACGAGCGACTACATTCCGGGCATGAAGCGCATCTGCAACGACCACGCACTGGGGCTGCTGGTGATTGACGAGATCCAAAACCTGAACCTCAAGGCACACCGGATGGAGGAGCTGTTCAGTTTCCTAGTCCAGATCATCAATGAGTTCAAGGTGCCGATCCTGATGGTGGGCACCTTTGCGGCCCAAGGGGTGCTGACAGCCGCCTTCCGGGCGGCCCGGCGCGCGACTGGCCTCTCGAATCCCATCTGGGAGCGAATGCTGGAGGATTCCGAGGAGTGGCATATGTTCATGGAGACGCTGTGGCGCTACCAGTATGTGCAGAATCCCGTGCCGCTCACTGACGAGTTGCGGCACCAATTCTATTACGAGACCCAGG
>CAIPGJ010000551.1 GCA_903864555.1 uncultured Pseudomonadota bacterium
CTGATCCCGGATTTCTGCGACCGCAAGCATGGCCGCGAATTCGAGTATCCCGATCCGCGTGTGGAGTCCATCCTCTCGGAGACCTACGGCATCATGGTCTACCAGGAGCAGGTGATGCAGATGGCGCAGATCATCGGCGGCTACTCGCTGGGCGGCGCCGACCTGCTGCGGCGGGCCATGGGCAAGAAGAAGCCCGAGGAGATGGCCGAGCATCGCGGCCTGTTCCGCACCGGCGCGGCGAAGAATTCGCTGACCGAGCAGAAGGCCGACGAAATCTTCGACATGATGGAGAAGTTCGCCGGCTACGGCTTCAACAAGTCGCATGCCGCGGCCTACGCGCTGGTGGCCTACCACACCGCCTGGTTCAAGGCCCACCATGCCGCCGCCTTCATGGCAGCCAACATGTCCGCGGTGGCCGACGACACCGACAAGTTGTGCCTGCTGTGGCAGGACGCCCGGACCAACGGCCTCAGGCTGCTGCCGCCCGACCTCAACAGCGGCGAATACCGTTTCGCGCCGCTGGATGCCAAGACCATCCGCTATGGCCTGGGCGCGGTGAAGGGCACCGGCGAATCGGCCATCGGCGCCATCGTGCGCGCACGCGAGGAGGGTGGCCCGTACAAGGACATCTTCGACCTGTGCCGGCGCGTGGACAAGCGCATCGTCAACCGCCGGGTCATTGAAGCGCTGGTCCGCGCCGGGGCGATGGACAGCCTGTATGGCGGTGCTGCGTCGGGCGACAAGGGCGCCAATCGCGCCAGCGTGCTGGCCTCGGTGGGCATCGCCATGGAAGCGGCCGACCAGGCCGAGCGCCATGCCAACCAGGTGAGCCTGTTCGGCGATGCTGATGCCGGCGGTGCACACCAGCTGGAACTGATTGCGCGCCCGCGCTGGAACGACATCCAGCGCCTGGCCGAGGAGAAGGCGGCACTGGGCTATTACTTCAGCGGCCATCCGTTTTCCGGGTACGCCCCGGAGGTGCGGCGCTTCCTGCGCACCGAACTGCGCCAGGCCATCTCCAGCGATGGCGAGAAGGTGGTGGCCGGCATTGTCATGGCAGTGCGCCGCGGCTTCGGCAACAAGGGCATGCTGGTGCAGGTGTCCGACGGCACCGAGACCGAGCCGCTGGAAATCAATGTGTTCTCCGAAGTGTTCGACCAGTACCGCAGCCTGTTCAAGGAGGATGCACTGGTCTTTCTCGATGTGAAGGTGCGCACGGTGCGGCGCCAGACCGACGAAGGCGAACTGAGTTCTTTCACCCGCGTGAATGCCGAGCGTGCCTACGACCTTGCCACTGCCCGCAATCGTTTCGCCCGCGGCGTGCGCATCCAGATGAATGGCGAGGCTTCCCGGTCGCCGGCTGCCGCAGCCGCACAGCTGGGCAAGCTGCTCACGCCCTACCGCAACGGTGCCTGCCCCGTGGAGATCTGCTACAGCAATGGCGATGCCAAGGTGGAAATGCGCCTGGGCGATGCCTGGCGCATCCGCCTGGACGATGCGCTCATGACCTCGCTCAGGGAGTGGCTGAAGCCCGAGAACGTGGAAGTGCTCTACAGCTGAGTCGGTCCTGGAGGGTCTGGATCGGCCGGAAATTATGATAATAATAAAGCATTTTACATAATAAACACGGTATATATCATCTGTAATTGATCATAATGACTGGTGAGGGTTCCAACGGCAGAGCCCTCGCCGCCTGATGGAAAGGATGCCCTGCATGGACATGCTGCATACCCTGGCACTGGCGGGTGGGCTGGCCTGGGGCAGCGGCATGCGCCTGTATGCCGTGGTGTTTGCAGCCGGCATGCTGGCGCGGCAAGGCTGGCTGGAGCTGCCCGCCAGCCTGCAGGTGCTGGAGAACCCGCTGGTGCTGGGCGTGGCCGGTGCCATGCTCGCCATCGAGTTCCTCGCCGACAAGATTCCCGTGGTGGATTCGGTCTGGGATGCGCTCCACACCTTCATCCGCGTGCCGGCCGGCGCCATCCTCGCCGCGCTGGCGCTGGGCGACCACGATCCTGCGCTGATGGTGGCGGCCGGCCTGCTGGGTGGTGTGCTCACGGCCGGCACCCATGCCGCCAAGGCGGGCAGCCGCGCGCTCATCAATGCCTCGCCCGAACCCTTCAGCAATGTCGGAGCCTCCCTGGGCGAGGATGCCACGGTGCTGGCCGGCCTCTATGCCGCCTTCCTGCATCCGCTGCCTTTCCTCATCCTGCTTGGCCTGTTCGTGCTGCTGCTGGTGTGGCTGCTGCCCCGGCTGGTGCGGGGGATTGCACTGGTGTTCGGGCGCATCGCAGGGTTGTGGCGCGGACGGGGGGATGTCGCGCAGTAAGTGGACTGCAACAGGGATTGCAATGGCAATGGCAACAGGGCCTGCAACAGCCAAAGCAACAGCGTGCATCTTATGCGCCGGGCCTATTTGCGTGCACCATGAGTGGGCTGACGTTGCCCATTGTCGGGGTTCCTGTTACGTTCAGGCCTCCTGGGAGGGAGTCCGCTGATGTGTGGCGCTCGCCTGCCGGTGACCAACACATCATGACCACATCCACTTCCCCATCCACCGATCAGTCGACCCCGCCATCCGCCCCGCATTCGGCGCTGCAACTGGCCACCGTGCACGAACCGGCGGTGCGCATCGTCGATGAGGCGCAGACCGCCATCGTGCTCACCGGGGCCTGGGACATCCGGGCGCTGCAGACGCATGCGCGGCTGCTGCAGGCGGAGCTGCGCGTGGCCGGCAGCACCGCCATCAACCGCTGGGACCTGTCTGGCATCGAGCGCCTGGACCACATCGGTGCTCTGCTGATCTGGCGCGCCTGGGGCAAGCGACGTCCGGCGCACCTCGTGCTGTGCCCGGAACACGAGACCTTCTTTGTCCAGCTCGGACAGACCATGGCCGCTGTCGCGCCACCGCCCTTTGATCTGGCCATGCCGATCCGGGCCGTCGGTGCGAAGCTGCTCGGTTTTGCCGACCATCTGCTGGAGATGCTGATATTGCTGGGCCA
>CAIPGJ010000552.1 GCA_903864555.1 uncultured Pseudomonadota bacterium
AGGAGTGAGTTATCCCTGCTTCCAGATATGAGGGCATTGTTTCGGTAGGCACTGCAGACAGATTCGCAGATACCAGACCTTTCCCCGCAAATCGGTGAAGAACCTTTGACAAGGGGGTTAATCGCGCCGCAGCCACGTCTTCCCGGACTTCGGCGAAGAGCCTTTGAACAGTGGGTTGACGTCTCGACGCCTTTCGTGTTTCCTCAGGCCGCCGTCTTCGCAATCACGCCCGCATCGGCCAGGCCATCAATACCGCGGCACAGGTCGATCAGCTTGCGCGTGCGCTCGGCACCCACCACCGGGACGGACTGGGCGCTGAACTTGGCGTCCAGCTGCGCATCGGGCATGGGGTTGCTCGCGCTGCCCAGGCAGTGCTCGATGTGCACCTTGAGCACGCGGCCGTCCTTCAGGGTGACGCTCATTTTCGCGGCATCGGTCATCAGGGCGTTGTCTTCCACTGCCTTGATGCGGTCCTGGAAGGCGGAGATGGCCGGGTCGTGCACGCATGCCTCGTTCATCACTTCCACGCCGGTGACACCGCGATGCAGCGTGGCCGACACCCAGTGGTGCATGCTCACGTGCGCCTCGAATTCGTCCTTGGGATGCGGCCGGTTGCACAGCGCCATGGCATTGGCCGAGGCGTAGACCTCGATGCCCTCGATCTGCTCGGGCTTCAACGCGTGTTCACGCAGCAAGCGTAGGCAGGCATCCAGGATGGGATGGATGACGATGCCGCCCGGATGCGCCTTGTAGGTGTTTTTCAGCAGCTCGAAGCGGCTGCCCAGGTTACCGATCAGCGCCTGCATGTCCGGGTTGGTGCCGAACACGTCGAAGTAGCCGTTGTGGCCTTCCAGCGCGGTGTTGCCGCCGGTGAAGCCGGCCTGGGCGAGCAGCGCGGCGCGCAGGCCGGTCTGGCCGGCGTGCGCGGGCATCAGCGCGGTGCACATGGTGCCGTGCAGGGAGCGGATGCCGGCGCATTGCGAGGCCGCAATGCCCACCGCGGCGCGCAGGTGCGCGGCATCCAGGCCGAGCAGCTTGCCCGCGGCCAGCGCCGTGCCGATGGCGCAGGTGATGCCGGTCTGCGACCAGGCCACCGGGCTTTTCGCCGGGGCGATGGAAATGGCCTTGCTCAGGCGGCAGTTGATCTCCACGCCCAGGGCGAAGGCGGTGAGGGCATCGCGCCCGCTCACGGGCATGCGCTCGCACAGGGCGAGCACCGCCGCCATCACCGGGCCGGACGGGTGCACGATGGCCTGGGCATGGGTGTCGTCGTAGCCGTAGACGCTGGCGGCGAGGCAGTTGATCAGCGTGGCATGCAGGATGTCGGCCTGGTGGCCGCGGCCGAACACCGTGGCCGGGCCGCTGCCGGTGGTGCCCGCCAGTGCCGTCTCGGCGCTGTTCACCGCGTCATGGCGTGCCCCGCCGATGGAACAGCCGAGCACATTGAGCAGCGAGCGCGTGCCCTCGGTGCGCACATGGGCGGGCAGGTCCTCGGCCCGGGTAGCGAGCACGTACTGGGCGAGCTGGTTGGTGACATCGGGATATTTCGCGGGTGATGCGTTCATGGAGGATGGTTCCTTGTGCCTTTTGTATTGCGGTCGGGCTGTTTCACAGCCCCAGGATGGCTTTCGCCACGATGTTGCGCTGGACTTCATTGGTGCCGCTGAAGATCGACACCGCGCGCGTCATGTAATAGCTGTGCGCGGTGGTGGCGAAGTGGTCCGGGCCGATGGTCTCATCGGTGCGGCATTCCCAGAAATCGGTCTGGCGTGCCATGGCGTGCGGGCCGGCCAGGTCGAGCAGCACCTCGGTGGTGACCTGCTGCAGCTCGGCGCCCTTCATTTTCAGCACCGAGGACTTCGGGTCGAGCTTGCCGTCCTGGCGCTTGCCGGCGATGGCGCGCATATTGGTGATCTCCAGTGCTTTCAGCTCCACCTCGATGGCGGCGAGCTTTTCGCGAAAGCGCGGGTTGTCCGCCAGCAGCGCGCCATCCTGGGTCACCGTGGCGGCCAGCGCCTTGGCCCGCGCAATGCGCGCCTTGGACAAGCCCACGCGCGCCACCGTGGCGCGCGCATTGCCCATCAGGTGCTTGGCGATGTCCCAGCCGCGGTTCTCCTC
>CAIPGJ010000553.1 GCA_903864555.1 uncultured Pseudomonadota bacterium
ACGATGCCGTGCTGGCCTATGACCTGGAGGCAGGGCTTCGTGGCATCTGTGCGAAAACCCTGTTTCTGGAGGCCGTGACCGCGAGCGAGGACGGCCAGATCGGACGCCAGGGCGAGAAGCTGCTCGGCATCGTGCCCGGCTCGGAACTGGCGGTGATCCAGGAGCACGAGGGCCCGAAGCATGCGGTGACGCTCGCCGAGCACTACCCCGAGATCGCGCAATTGCTGCGCAGCTTCCTCAAGCCCTGAGCGGGTGCAATCCGCCGCACTCCCACAGCGCAGCGCCTCCAGCCAGGTGTCGTCGTCGGAATCCGCAGTGAGCATGACCACTGGAATGTCGTGGGACTGGGTGTTGCCCTTGATGGCCTTCAGCACGTCGAGGCGCCTCACGCAGGGCATGCGCACGTCGACGCGACGGCGATGCAGTTGTGCGTGAGAGAAAGGGTGGCCTGAAATGGCGGGCGCGTTGGAGCGCAGTTGCCAGTATAGTCATGCACGAATCCAGCCAAGGAGGGCGCATGTCGAATTCACATCGCATATGGGTACGCAGCATTGCCACCATTGCCCTGTGCTGTATCACCGGGCTTTCTGCAGCACAGCAGGGGTCACAGACCTATCCGGGCAAACCGATCCGTCTCATCCTGCCCTATGCACCCGGCGGCAGCACGTCCATCATCGGCCGCATCGTTGGCCAGAAGCTCACCGATGCCTGGGGCCAGCCAGTGCTGGTGGACAACCGTCCGGGTGGCAACACGATTATCGGTTCCGAGGCCCTGGTGAAAGCCGCCCCCGATGGCTACACCATCCTGATGGTGTCGATAGCGCATGTGATCAACCCCAGTCTGTTTGCGACGCCGTACGATGCGTTCAAGGACTTCGCGCCGGTCGCCACACTGTGCAGCACCGAACAGATTCTGGTCATCAATCCTGGCGTGCCGGCGAATGACCTGCGTGAATTCATTGCCTACGCCAGGGCGCGGCCCGGTCAGCTCAATTACGCTTCTTCCAGTGCCGGCAGTCCAACGCACCTGGCCTCGGCGCTGCTGGAGAACACGGCCGGACTGAAGATGCAGCATGTGGCCTACAAGGGCGGCGCCCAGGCGCTGTCCGATCTGGTCGGTGGGCAGGTGCAGCTCTATTTCAGCCCGCCCCTTCCGGCCATGCCGCTCATCAAGGCAGGCAAACTGAAGGCTCTGGCTATTTCCGGGGACAATCGCTGGTCGGTGTTGCCGCAAGTGCCCACCTTCAACGAGGCGGGTCTGCCGGGCATTGATGTGCGTACGTGGTTCGGCATTCTTGCGCCCGCCGCGACCCCCGGGGCCATCATCGGAAAATTGTCCGGGGAATTCGCCAGAATGCTGGCGCTGCCGGACCTCAAGGAGACGCTGGCCGCGCAGGGCCTCGATCCCCTGATCTCGACGCCGGAGCAGTTTGCCGTGGTGATGCGGGCGGACGGGGCGCGCTTCGCCAGGGTCATCAAGGCGGGCAACATCAAGGTGGAGCAATAGATTGGATTAACCGGGGTCCAATCGCGGCGGGGTTGACTCCAGCGTATCCATTGCCGAGGCGACCTGGTCGGGGTTCAGCCGCGACCCCATGCCCGCAAGGCCATTGTTCAATGGCGCATGCGCGTCATCCGACAGTCCTGCAGGCTACTCCGGCATGATGCCGGCTTCGCGGATGACCTTGGCCGAGCGAGCCACTTCGGCAGCCAGGAAACTGTTGAACTGATCCGGACTCGCACTCGCCTGCAAATCGATGCCTTGCTGGGCGAAATGGTTGCGGGCATCCGGCGTACTGACGTATTTCACGATTTCGGCGTGCAGGCGTGACAGCACATCTTTGGGAACGGCTGCCGGCGCAACGAGGCCGTTGTAGATGCTCGCCTCGAAACCAGGCATGGTCTCCGCAATGGCTGGCAGATCCGGCAGCAGCGAAAATCGCTGTGGGCTGCTTACCCCGAGCGCACGCACACGTCCGCTTTTCACCAGCGGGATGGCGGTGCTGAAGTTGTCGAATTTGACCGCCACATGACCGCCGACCAGGTCAGCCAGCGCCTGCGCATCACCGTTGTAGCCGATACGCACAATGGCCACCCCTGCGGCACGCTTGAACAGCTCCATGCCCATGTGCGAACCGGAACCCAGGCTGGAGGAGCCATAGTCGAGTCTGCCCGGATTCGCTTTGGCGTGTGCAATGAGCTCTTTGACATTGCGCACCGGCAGGGCGGGTGTCACCAGCAGCATTTGAGGGATCCAGGCCGTCAGACTGACGCCGGCAAAGTCGCGCAGCGTATCGTAAGGCAGGCTCTTGGACAGCGAAGGCGCATAGGTAAAACTGGGCGAGATCATGAGCAGGGTGTAGCCGTCAGCGGGTGACTTGGCCACGTGGTCAATGCCTATCATGGAATTGGCACCAGGGCGGTTCTCGACCAGCACCCGCTTTCCCAGGCCATCGCTGATTCCCGCGGCAACAGCGCGCGCCATGAGGTCCAGATTGCCTCCAGGAACCACGCTGACAATGATGCGAGGCTGTCGCGTGGGATAGCCTTGCGCCTGAGCCGCGGCAGACACAGTGACGAACGCGATCAGAGCCGCGGCACGCATGATTACTTTGGGTGACAGCATGGAGATCTCCTCGATTTCAGATTGCCGGTTCTTTAGACTTTTTTGTGGATTTTTTCAGGGGTAAGTCCGCTGGGCGAGAAGCGATAACTTCGTCAACCCCTGGAAACAGCCGCCTAATCTTGCTCTCCAGGTAGTCTGCCCCCAAGCAGCTGCTCCGGTGCCTTGAAGATTCAATGGGGAGGGATGAAAACAATACCATCCCTCGCTCCGTATCAATGGCCCCCGCCGCCCAACTCAATGAACTTCCTGATTTCCCCGATACAAAGATCCGGCGCCAGCAGATTGACGCCGTGGCCATAGCCCTCGAAGGTGGCAAACCGCGCATGGGGAATGCGCTCGCGCATCACCCTGCGCTGCTCCTCGTTGGCGATGGGGCTGTTTGCCCCGCCCATGATCAGCATGGGTGTCCTGATCTCGGGCAGGCGCGGCCACAGATCGCCGGCCCTCAGAGCCGCATCCATGGCATTGACGCAATGCTTGGGTGTCTGATCCATCTGCGCGATGTACCACTCGCACAGCGCGGCCGATGCCTTGCCGGTGTCCAGCCGGTAGGACAGGGTCTGCCGGCACCAACCGCCAATGCCGTACTTGTCAAATGCCGCGGCCCTGGTCGGCTCACCCAGCTTGTAGGTGGACTCGATGGTGGCGGGCCGTTTGAAAGGCGTATCACAGACCGTCAGTGTACGAAGCCGGTCGGCATGATTGAGAGCAGCCACCATGCCGATGATGCCCCCGGAGGACTCGCCGACCCAGTGCACCCGGTCGATCCCGAGCGCGTCCATCAGCCCGATCGCATCCTGAGCGATCTGCTCGAGACTGTAGGCATCCGCTGTCGGCTTGCTCGTGCCCCCGCAACCCCTCGCGTCGAAGCGCAGCACGCGATAGCCCCGGGCAAGCCGCGGCACCCACTGCTGCCAGAACAGCTTGTTGCGTGCATAGCCATGGTGCAGCAGGAAGGTTTCCGGTGGTGACTCGCGCCAAGGTGCGGTGTAATCCGCCAGCTCGTAGCACATCTCCAGATCGCCGACCCGTATCGTGTCTTGCATGATGAGCCTCCTCTTCCTGTTATCGCCGCAATGTCATGTCTTGCCCTGCCCGGTTCTGAATCCAGGATTACCCGGCAGGCTATCCGAACCTGGCTGGTTTTCACACACCTTCGTTTCCCCCCGCTCTGCTCCGCAGTGCAGGGGAGGGGCAGGGTGGACGCGATTTGAATTCGGACCTATCCACCCGGCTGACGACACCGGGCTGACGAGGGAATTCTCTTCCCGGTTTGAGGGTAACATCGGCAGACCGTTGATGAAGCATCGGACTGCAGGGGCACGCTCCGAAGCAATCCCTGTATCTCCTGATTGATATATCAACGGGCTCAGAATTCCCCGACAACCTGGAGCGCAGAAAATGACCTTCCGACATGTTGCATGTTTGTGTGCATCCGGCCTGATGGCCTTCGGCGCGGCTGCAGTGAACGCACAGACTTATCCGGATAAGCCGGTTCGCCTGATTGCAGGCGATGCCGGTGGCGGTGGCGACCTGGTGGCACGCATCCTGGTGCCCGGCCTGGGGGCCAGCCTGGGCCAGCCGGTCATCGTGGAGAATCGTGGCGGGGCCGGTGGCATCATCGCGGCCCAGGCCCTGGTGAAGGCCACCCCCGACGGGCACACCGTGCTGCTCTACGGCAACGGCCTGTGGCTGCTGCCCTTGCTGCGCGCCGACGTGCCTTTCGATCCGGTGAGGGACTTCGCGCCCATCACCCTGGCCACCCGCTCACCCAACATTCTCGTGGTGCACCCCTCATTGCAGGTGAAGTCGGTGAAGGAACTGATTGCGCTTGCCAAAGCAAAGCCTGGCACGCTCAATTATGCGACCTCGGGTTCCGGCGCTTCGGATCATCTGGCAGCGGAACTGTTCAAGTCGATGGCCGCCATCGACACCGTCCGCGTCAACTTCAAGGGTACCGCGGGTGCGGTGACCGGTGTCGTCGGTGGCGGCGTGCAGATGGCGTTCCCCTCGGCCGGCTCAGCGCTGCCGCATATCAGGGCCGGCCGTCTGAGGGCGCTGGCGGTCACCACCGCTCAAGCATCGGCCATCGCCCCCGATGTACCCACCATTGCGGCCACCGGGCTGCCCGGTTATGAGGCTGGTCAGGCGCTGGCCGTTCTGGCGCCGGCCAAAACCCCCTCTGCCATCGTCAATCGACTGAACCAGGACCTGGTGCGGGTACTGGGCAGCGCGGAAGTGCGCGAGAAGTTCCTGACCATCGGCGTAGAAAGCATTGGCACTTCGGTGCAGGAGCTTACTGGCATCATCAAGTCGGACATGAGCGTTTGGGGCAAGGTGATCAAGGAAGCCGGGATCAGGGATAACTGATGCGATCACCGAGGGAGAAAACGAAGCAGAAGGCGGAGCGATCACTGAAGTGACAACCCATCCAGCAGATACACCAGCCACTCAAGCCCATACACCAGCCACGCAAGCCCATACCCGGCAACTGGCCCGCTTCTGTGCCGGCCTGGACTTCAGTGCCATTCCCGGAACGGTTGTGGAGAAATCCAAATGGGTGCTGCTGGACGGATTGGGCGTCATCGTCGGCGCCACCACGCTCGACTACGGCCGGCAGATGGTTCGTTTCGTCCAGGCGCTGCATGACCGTGAGGAAGCCACGGTGCTCGGATCGGGCATCAAGTCCTCCACCCGCAATGCCGCGTTTGCCAATGGCTGTCTTGCTGAAACACTGGAGATGCAGGATGGTTATACCCGCGGCGGTGTGCACCCGTCATCGGGGACCATTCCGGCTGCATTGGCCATGGCTGAATGGCATCACGCCGCCCCCAAGGCATTCCTTGCGGCCCTGGTGGCCGGCTATGAAGCCACCAATAGGGTGGCCGAAGCCATGCATCCGACACATCTCGCGCGAGGTTTTCAGCCCACCGGCACGGCCGGCACGATAGGTGCAGCCGCTGCTGCAGCGCGTCTGCTCGGGTTGAACGAAGAAATGACCTTCAATGCGCTGGGCATTGCCGGTTTCATCGCGCCGGTGTCCACCGGCGACAATCTCTGGGGCGGCTATAGCGTGAAGCCCGTTCATGGTGGTGCGGCGGCCAGGAGCGGCATCGAGGCGGCATTGCATGCCCAGGCAGGTCTCGAAGCGGCACCCCTCGAGGGAGACGCCGCCATCGGCAAGGGCTTTTGCCGGATCATGACGAATGATCCCCCGCAATTCGACCGGATGACCGATGGGCTTGGCCAAAGATTCACCATGGAAGAGGTGTACTTCAAGCCGCATGCAAGCTGCCGGGGCAATCAGGGACCTGTCGATATCGCACTGGAGCTGAGAATCCGGCACAAGCTGGACCACCGGGACATTGCCGAAGTCCTGATCAGGACCTATTCGCTTCTGGTGCAGACGGCAGGCGCGGTCAGGACCACGGCAGACAGCACGTTCACCCAATGCCAGTTCAGCATGTCCTTCGCCGTCGCCGGTGCGCTGATTTTCGGCAAAGTGGGGGCCGAGCAACTGACCTCCGAAAACATCCGCAACCCCGAAGTGCAGGCACTGGCCTCCAGGGTGCGCATAGTCGCGGATCCGGAACTGGAGCATGGCTATCCTGCAAGTCGTCCGGCCATCGTGGATATCACTCTGAACAACGGCAGGAAATTGTCAGGGCGGGGGGATCAGCCGAAGGGCGAGACGGTGAATCCCATGACCGATACGGACCTGACTACGAAGTTTCTTGATCTGACCACCCCGGTCATGGGGAAGGGCAAAGCCGAACAGGCCATCGAGTTGGTACTCGGACTGGAGAAACTGGATTCGCTGGAAACGCTGCTGGCGCTTCTGGGCCCCGGCCCGGCGCGTTGACGGCGGTGCGCCGGGGGGGCTTTTTCAGCAGGCCCCCCTTTACTCCCCTCGAACCTATTGGGGGTCGATTTTCAGTCTCTTGAAGTCCGCAATGGTTTGGTCGCGTTCGCCCCTGATGAACGCATCAAGCTCGTCCAGCGGCAGGCGCCAGGCGTCGAGGCCGGTCTTGTCCAAGGCCGCCTCGAATTCCGGTGAGTTCAGCGTATCGGCAAGTGTTTCCCGCAATCGCTGGGTCACCGCCCGCGGCATGCCTGCGGGCCCCACCATGACATTCCAGGTGCTACATAAGACTGCATGGCCTAATTCCTTGAAGGTGGGCGTGTCAGGCAGGTAGCGCGATCGGGTGGCTCCGGCGATGGCCAGTATTTTCAGGCGACCTCCGGATCCTTGGACGGCTTGCGTGGCATTGCCGGCGCCAGAAAAATAAGCGTGAATATTGGCAACGATCAGATCCTGAAAGACCAGTGCAGCAGTCTTGTAGCGAATCTCCGTCAATTCCACGCCAGTTGCGTGCTTGAAGCGTTCGGCGGCGAGCATGGTGGACGACCCGGCTCCCAGTGAACCGTAGTTCAAGTTCCCGGGACGAGCCTTTGCGAAGTCGATGAATTCTCGGGCGGTTTTTGCCGGGATATTGCTGGGCACCACCAGTGACAGGGCGCCAATGGAGACGGGTGCCAGGGTCACGAAATCCTCAAGTCTGTACTGCGGATCCTTGTATGCGGCGATGCTTCCGGCCAACTGGCCTGCTGCAAACAGGAGGGTATGGCCATCGGGGACCGAACGGGCCACCTCCCGGTGGGCCAGCAGTCCGGCTGCACCCGACCTGGACTCCACGATCACCCGCTGCTTGAGTCTTTGTTCTAAACCCTGGGCGACCGCGCGAGTTTGCAGGTCCACAGCTGCGCCTGCCAGCCCATTCACGATGCGGATGACCCGATTAGGGTAATCCTGTCCCGTAACCTGGCTTGATGCCAGGGAAAGCGCGCATGCAAGGATGGCGCCCACGTGCGGTATTGAAATACGCATCACTTTCCTCCTTTATTTGATCCGGCTGTGTCACTGACTGGTTTGTGCACCAGTTTCTGATGAGAACAACCGCTTTTGCCTTCTGGATGGATACTGCCTGTTACCTCCCGATCCGATATCGGACTGTCGCCCGTCCGACAGGGTCGCGTTTCAACGCGTCAAGCCGGACAGTGCGCCCGCCCTTACAGTGGAAGTTCCCGGAGGGCATCGTCTGGCCTGCTCTTCGGAGTCATGCCTTCTTCGATACCCTTGATCTGCAAGGCGACGTACCTGGAATAGATCCGGCAATTCGTGAAGGACCCTCCTACAAACCACAGTCCATCCTGCGCAGTGCGTTTCCACATGTTGTTGAGTTCGCCGTCGGGTCCAATGCCCCAAACCTTGCCCACCCGGTCGGCGATATCCTGTCCGAGCAGATCGCCCACCAGGACCTGCTGCGTGAAGTATCCGGTGGCCAGCACTATCAGGTCGGCCTGCTTGATCGTGCCATCCTTGAGCAGTGCGCCATTGGCTACGAATTTCTCGATCTGGTCATATTGCAGGAGCCCGATTTTTCCATCGATGATGAGTTCGGAGCAACCTGCATTCAGGTAATAGCCGCCGGACCTTCTGCGTGCCTTCATCTGATGGCCGCCGCCGTCCTCACCGATGTCGAACTTGAATCCGCAGGCGATCAACCCGTCGATGAGTTTCTTGTCCAGTTCCACCATCCTCGCAGTCAGGCGCTGCAGGTTGCGCTGAGTGACAGGCAGGGTGTTGGTCATGGACGACAGGTCGGCATCATCAATCGGTGTCCCGTCGTCATAGCTTCCGTAGATGAGCTTGGCGCTGGGTTTGATGCTGACAACAGTCGTGGATCCCCGTTGCACGATGGTGGTGTCGACACCGTTGCTGTAGAGATCCTGCGCAACGTCATGACCACTGGTTCCCGTTCCGATGACCAGTGCGCGCTTGCCGCGCCAGTTTGCGCCGCTGGTGAACTTGCTCGTGTGCATCAGGTCTCCCTTGAAATCGTCCAGCCCTGGCAGGGCGGGAGTTCTCGGGAACCCGATGATGCCGTTTGCAAAAACCAGATGGCGGGGATGGAGTGTTCGCTCGCTCCCATCCGTGCGGCGAACCGTTACAGTCCAGGTTCCCGTGGCGTTGTCGTATCGACCGGCCTTGAGTTCCGTGCCGGTCCAGAAGTTGATTTCCATGGCCCAGGCATAGGATTCGAACCAGTCTGCCAGCATGTCCTTGGGCAGGTACGATGGCCAATGAGGGGGGAAGGGAATGTACGGCAGGTGGTTTATGTCCGTATGGTTGTGCAGAGCCAGCGAGTGGTATCGCTTTCGCCAGTTATCGCCGATGCGCTCATTTTTGTCGACGACGAGGGTGTCCACACCCAGGCGTCCGAGGCGGGCGGCGAGTGTCAGACCCGCTTGACCTCCACCCACAATTAGCACGGCCGGGTCGCGATCCATGTAGGCCTGGCTTTCGATGCGCTGATCCTTCCAATTGGTGCCACCGAAATTCCGGGAATAGGCTTCTCCGGTGGGGCGGTGCTTTCCAATCGGTTCCTCAAAGCCCTTCAACTCCTGGAGACTGGTCATGATCATCCAGGCCCTGGACGGGTCGTTGGCCATCAGGCGGAGCACGCCGCTTCCACGCCCCATTTCTGTTTCAAACGCGAAAATTGCCTCTATGACCTCGGTGTCGGCTCTGCGCACTTTTCTGGGTTGCGTCCGGTTCGGGTCCACCCTGAAGCTGTGCGCCTTGGTGGATTGTTGATGTCTGATCATTGATTTTGCAATGTCATCGCATCCCCGGTGCGGCGAAATGAACCATGTGAATGCGACCAGGTCGCGCCAATGTGAATCGGGTACGAAAAGCTTTGCCAAGCCAGCTTCGTTGCCATTTCGTAAGGCTTGTTCAAGGCAGTCCAGCCAGTGGGAGGCCAGCTGAAGTTCGGTTTTGGGCTTGCTTGCCTCAAGAAGGGCGTTGCCTGCTGGGCACATTGGGTTCCTCCAAAGATTGATTCAGATCGGCTTGGCTTCGGCACAGTGCCTGATGATTGACAAGAAGATTCTGTCTGGCAGAATGCAATTCTCTTTTATCAATTCTTTAGTAAATAGCCAGTCGTGTCAATTCCGACAGGTGTCCTGCATAGGTCTGACCTACGTCAGTCCCCAGTCATTTAGAGATACAAAATGCAAAAGCGAGCCAAGGCCATAGAGGCAGCAGAAATGGCGCCGGACCCGGGCGTCAATGCGGTTGATCGAGCCGCGAAGATCCTTTCGGTTTTCACACGCTGGGATACCGAAATGAGTTTGCATGAACTCGCCAAACGCACCGGGTTCTACAAGAGCACGCTGCTGCGATTGCTTTATTCGTTAGAAAAAGCGCGATTGATTCAGCGGCGTGCCGACAAGGTATTTGTACTGGGACCTGAGGTGATACGCCTCTGGACGGTGTTTCAGCATGGGTTCCGACTCGCTGATCACGTGCGGCCGGTACTGAAGCGATTGGTTGATCAAACCGGGGAGAGTTGCTCATTCTTCCAGGCCCGCGGAGAGCACCGAATCTGCCTCGTCAGGGAGAATTCGCGAAAGGCAATCCGTGATCACGCCATGGAAGGCGACTTGTTGCCGATGCGTGGTGCCGCGGGGCGCTTGTTGACAGACCTCGAGGGGTTGCGTGCCGGAGATATACCCAAAAAACTGTGGCGCGGCCTTCCGTACGTCTCCTATGGGGAAGTGGACAAGGAAATGGCCGGAGTTGCAGCGCCGGTCTTTGCCGTGGACAACGAGCTGGTGGGCGCAATTTCGCTTTCCGGGCCTGCAAGCCGGTTTACTGCGTCAGCAGTGACAGGATTCAAGCCTGTCGTGATGGCCTCCGCACAGGAATTGTCTCTGGCCCTGGGTGCTACGGATGAAAACATGTTGGAGGTCAAGTCCGGCGTACGCTCAATGCCTTGAATCTCAGTTTGGACAGTAGGATAGAGGCAGGTGGGTCGCCTGTGGAGGTGAGGCACCCCTCCAGCCTGAATAGTCATACACGTCGAAGCTCCATTCAATCCTGTCATCGATGCGTTCCTGTGCGGGGCAGTAGCAGGAACCTTGGCGCGAGTTTCGCTGCGAGCATGGGTGCGATCTTTGATGGTTTGTATCTGTAGCGGGTGCCGCCATGACATAGCGAGGGGCGTTTGCGCTACTTTGTGCATTGATCACACGCATTCGTTCCGGCTGCACCGGTCTGCTGCCGTGTGGCAAGACGAGCACGCAGAATACCTGGGCCAACCACCAAGAAGCCCAAGCTGCAGTGGATAAGAGGCGATCCGTCAGACGCCCCTTTTTGTGCACCTGCTGGTGCGTGGCTGCGTCGGTGACCCCTGGCCAGTGGCGCTGAGCCTCGGTGTTACCCTTCGTCCTCCCGCAATGCCTGACGGTTCTCGCTTGTCTTCCACCCCCAGCCAGCCCGCCATCGCAGGCATCACCATCGCCGCGTTGATGATTGCCTCCGCACAGAACCCGCTCACCTCGACGCTGATCGCGGTGGCACTGCCGTCGATCGGCCATGACCTGCTGGTGGACCTGGTGCTGGCCACCAGCCTGCTGGTGACGAGTTATTTCGTCATCAGCATCGTGGCGCAGGGACCGGGTGGGCGCTTCAGTGACCTCTTCGGCCATGCGCGCACGCTGTGGGTGGGCCTTGCGCTGTATGCGGGCGGTGCGCTGGTGGGTTTTTTTGCACCGCATGTGTCCTTCCTGGTGGTGTCACGCTGCGTGATGGCGGTGGCCGGTGCGCTGGTGATTCCGGCGACGGTGGCGCTGTTGCGCCTGCATGTGCCACCCGAGCGGCGCGGGCGGGTGTTCGGCCTGTTCAGCGCCAACATGAGTTTCTCCGCCGCCATGGGGCCGGCCCTGAGTGGCGAACTGGTCAGCCAGTTTGGCTGGCGCGCCATTTACCTGGCCAACCTGCCGTTCCTCACGCTGGTGGCGCTGCTGCTGTGGTTTTATCCGCTGCCGGTGTCGCCGGCCCGCAGCAGGGGCGCTGCAGGCATCGGCGCGGGCTTTCGCGCGCTGGATTTTGCGGGCCTTGCGCTCATGACGGTGAGCCTGCTGTTG
>CAIPGJ010000554.1 GCA_903864555.1 uncultured Pseudomonadota bacterium
CACCTCGAGCTCGACCAACCTGGCCACCGGCGCAGTCACGGCCAGTGGCCCCACCGCCAGTACCGCGCAGAACTGGGATGGCGTCTGTTATGCGGGTGGCAACGGCATGCCCACGCCACCGCCGGATGGCACACCAGCGCCCACGGAAAATCCAACGCCTCCAGTAGGCTGCACGAGCTGGCCCTGCACCACCACGACCAATTCGGGTGGCACTTCCAACACCCTGGCCGATGTGGCGCAGTATTACTACAACACCGACCTGCGCCCCTCCCTGGAGAACAATGTTCCTGTGGGGGGCTCCGGTATCGAGGCCGACAAGGCCACCTGGCAGCACATGACCACCATGACGGTGGGCATGGGCCTGGCCGGCACGCTCAATTACCGATCCGATTACAAGACGGCCAATACCGGCGACTTCCAGTCCATCCGTGACGGCAGCCTGCTCTGGCCGACCCCTACGGCAGACAGCCCCACCGCACTGGATGACCTGTGGCATACGGCGGTGAATGGACGCGGACAGTTCTTCAGCGCCTCCGATCCGGATGCCATGGTCACGGCGCTGTCGACCGCGCTCTCCGGCGTCAATGCCATCGTGGCTTCGGCTGCCGCTGCCGCAACCTCCAACCTGGAGCCCGTGGCAGGCGACAACTTCGCCTACACCGCCAAGTACCGCACCGTGGAGTGGACCGGCGAACTGGAAGCGCACGAGATCGACCTGACCACCGGCGAGGTGAAGCCGGCAGTCGTCTGGTCGGCGCAGTCCCAGCTGGATGGCCGGGTCGGCAACCTGTGCGACAACCGCACCATCTACCTGTTCCGCGCCGGCGGCACCAACAACCGCACCCCTTTCACCTGGAATACCCAGGGCTGCGATGGATCCATGGTCCCCACCGGGACCGCCGGCACCGGGCTGAACGCCACCGAACAGGGCTGGTTCGGCGCCACCCAGGTGTCGCAACTCAGCCAGTACATCCTGATGACCGACGGCTCGGGCTCGCCGGCCACGGAGAACCAGCGGGGCGCTGCCGTCGGCGAAAAGCTGGTGAACTTCATCCGCGGCCAGCGCGGCTACGAAGGCTTCGTCACCAATGATGCGCTGAAGCTCTATCGCACCCGCACCCACGTGCTGGGCGACATCGTGAATGCCCAGCCGGTGTACGTGAAGGCGCCCTTCGCTTCCTACACCGATTCCGGTTACTCGACCTTCAAGACCACCAATGCCAATCGCACCCCGATGGTCTATGTTGCCGCCAATGACGGCATGCTGCACGCGTTCAAGGCCGGCACCACCACGAGCGACCCTGATGGCGGCAAGGAAGATTGGGCGTTCATCCCGACCATGATGCTGCCCAAACTGTACAAGCTGGCCGACACCAACTACGCCACCGGCCACGATTTCTACGTCGATGGCACACCCACGGTCGGGGATTTCTACGACACCAGTGCCACAGCGTGGAAGACCATGCTGGTGGCCGGACTGAATGCCGGCGGCAAGGGCTATTACGCCCTGGACATCACCGACCCTGCCTCGCCCAAGGGGCTGTGGGAGTTCCAGTGGAGCAGCACCTGCTACAGTGCCAGTGATGCAACAACCCACTATGCGGATTGCCACATCGGCTACACCTTCAACAACCCGGTGGTGACCAAGCTGGCTGATGGCACCTGGGTGGTGCTGGTCACCTCCGGCTACAACAATGTCAACAGTCCGATCAAGACCGGTGACGGCCTGGGCTACCTGTACGTGCTGCGCGCCTACGACGGCAAGATCCTCTACAAGATCGCCACCAGCGCAGGCACGTCGGCCCAGCCGAGCGGGCTCAACCACCTCGCGAACTGGGTGGACAGCACCCTGGTCAACAACACCACCCTGCGGGTCTACAGCGGCGACGTGCTGGGCAACCTGTGGCGTTTCGACATCAATGACACCATCGGCACCTCCGGCCGGGAAGCCGACCTGATTGGTACTGCCAAAACCTCTACGGGCACAGCTCAGCCGATCACCACCCGGCCGGAGCTTGCGCTCAACGGCAGTTCTGCCTTCGTGATGTTTTCCACCGGGAAGATGCTGGGAACAGCCGACCTCACGGACACCCAGACGCAGACCATCTACGGCGTGGTGGATCCGCTGACGGCCGGCACCGCCTACACCGACCTGCGCGGTTCGCTGCGACCGTTGACGATGACCCAGTCCGGTTCAGGCTCATCGGCGGTGCGCACGATCGCGTGTGTCGGCACCACGGCGCAATGCAACGCGAGTACCGGCTGGCGCGTCGACCTTCCCGATTCGGGTGAGCGGGTCAACGTGCACATGAAGCTGCAGCTGGGCACCCTGGTGGTCGCCAGCAACGTGCCGCAGAACTCGGCCTGCACCATCGGCGGCTACAGCTGGCTGAATTACCTCAACTACGCGACCGGCACGGCGGTGGCCAACAGCACCGGTTTGCGGGTGAGCCAGAGGCTGTCGGACTCCCTCGCGGTGGGCCTGAACATCGTGCGCCTGCCCGACGGACGCACCGTGGTGATCACGACCACCTCGGATGCCAAGCAGACCACGGTGGGGGCGCCCTTCGACACCCCATCGCCGACCGGCAAGCGCATCAGCTGGCGCGAAATATCGCAGTAAGGGGCACGAGGGGCCAGGCGGATTCGTTGTCCAGTCCAGCCATGCCGCCCTTGCCCTGCTGCGCCGGAACATGGCCAGGGCGGCTGACTGCCGCACTGGCCATTTCCCTCGCGCTGCACGTGCTGGCCATCGTCTCACTGCGCACCGGCCCAGGCACCACTGCCCGGCAAGGGGGCAACACCATCTTGTTGACCGCGCAACTGCTGACGCCGGACACAGACTCGCCCCCCGCTTACCTTGCCGCACCGGATGCCGGCCCACATCGCCTTCCAGCCAGGCCATGGCAGGAACAGGACCACCCGACAGCAGCCACCACATCGCCATCACGCATCAGCGCTTCCGGACAAGTGCCCCTGGATCTGATGCAAACGCGGCAGTATTACCTGGCCTCACGAGTGCATCGCCCGCCATCCATCCTGAAACGGGCCGAGTTCGTCTACCCCGAATCCATCCGCGTGCAGGAAGGCGCGGTGGTGGCGCGCGTGCTGATCAATGAGCAAGGCGGCGTGGATGGCGTGGTCGTGGCGGTCTCAACACCCGCGGGAATCTTCGATGCCCCCGCGATTGAGGCCCTGCTGCAATGGCGCTTCGTGCCGGGACTCCTGCACGGCAAGCCGGTCCCCACGCAGATTGCGATGGAAGTGCGCTTCAGCGCCTCCGATGACATCCCGCCGGCATTTTCGGTGCTGGGCCGGGATCGCTGAAACCGGCCTGCCTGCTCAGACTGCCACGCTTAGCCCCTTGGGCAGCGGAAACACGACGTTCTCCTCGATGCCGGCGAGCTGGGTGACACGCTTGGCGCCCAGGACCTGCAGCCTGGCAATGACCCCATGCACCAGCACTTCGGGGGCGGAGGCGCCGGCGGTCACGCCGATGCGATGCTTGCCCTGGATCCACTCGAGCTTCAACTCATCGGCGTTGTCGACCATGTAGGCCTCCACGCCGCGGCTGTGGGCCACTTCGCGCAGGCGGTTGGAGTTCGAGCTGTTGGGCGAGCCGACGACGATGACCAGGTCACACTTGGGCGCCATGAACTTCACGGCATCCTGGCGGTTCTGCGTGGCATAGCAGATGTCGTCCTTCTTCGGCCCGATGATGAAGGGGAAGCGGGTCTTGAGGGCAGCCACCACCACGGCCGCATCGTCCACCGACAGGGTGGTCTGCGTCACGTAGGCGAGCTGCTCCGGATTGCGCACCTGCAGCCGCGCCACATCATCGGCCGTCTCGACCAGGTACATGCCATCGGTCGCCTGGCCCATGGTGCCTTCCACTTCGGGATGGCCACGATGGCCGATCATGACGATCTCGCGGCCGCTCTCGCGCATCTTGGCCACTTCCACGTGCACCTTGGTCACCAGCGGGCAGGTGGCATCGAACACCCGCAGTTCGCGTGCCTCGGCATCGGTGCGCACGCTGCGCGAGACGCCATGGGCGCTGAATATCAGGGTGCTGCCCGAAGGCACTTCATCGAGCTGCTCGATGAAGATCGCGCCCTTGTTGCGCAGGTCATCGACCACGTACTTGTTGTGCACCACCTCATGACGCACGTAGATGGGGGCGCCGTGCAGCGCCAGCGCCCTCTCGACGATGGCAATGGCACGCTCCACCCCGGCGCAGAATCCGCGCGGATTGGCCAGCAGCACTTCCTCAGGCTTGTCGTTGTTGGCATCCATGGTGTTCATTTATTATCACTTTCACGAGGGTCCCCTCGTCGGCTTTGAATGAATCCATCTATTATGATCATTCCTGCACCCACGGTGATGGCCGAATCGGCGACGTTGAACGCCGGCCAGTACCAGCTACCCGCGTGGAACAGCAGGAAATCCACCACATGGCCGTGCATCAAACGGTCCCACAGGTTACCCAGCGCGCCGCCCATGATCAGGCTTAGTCCGGCACAGAACAGACTTTGTTCCGGATGCTTGCGCAGCAGCCAG
>CAIPGJ010000555.1 GCA_903864555.1 uncultured Pseudomonadota bacterium
GGGACAGACAAGGGGGCGCAGCCCACTGGTTCAGTGCTTCCCTAGAGTCGTTCGCATGCACCGATGCCCTGATGCCAGGGCCGGATGTTTCGGGCGCCGAAGCCCAGGTTCAGGACTTTCCCGTATCACTCATTCCGACCCTCGGGAGAATGCAATGAAGAAAACATCGAAGGTCTATCTGGCTTGTCTGGTGCGCGCCGCGCTGGCCTTGCCGCTGGCTGCCACAGCCGCCCCCGCAGAACAGGACCAGACAACGCCGCCGAAGCCGACAAGGCGGCCACGCTCGCCCGTGCGGTGGACGGCGTGAAGTCGGTGCACAATGAACTGCCCGTGCGCAACGCAGCCAGCAACACCAGCGGCGCTCGCTCCTAGCGGGGGCTTCCTCGGCCAGTCCGTCGGGGTCGTCATCGTCCTCATCTTCGGCTTCGGGATCAGGCTCCAGCTCCAGCTCCGGCAGCGGCAGCAGCAAGTAAGCCACCGCAAGCTGCGTCAGGAATGGCCCCTTTCGAGGGGCCATTTTTCTGCCGGGTGGGGTCACGGCATGCGCGCGATGCAGCCTGCAGCCACCGCCCCCGGTCTTTCATGCCGGAACAGCTCCGGCTTCCGGTAGACTTCCTGCTCCGGCGACAGTGGTCGCTACAGGTTTTCGGGAGATTGCACCGTGGTCAAGTGGGGACTTATCACTTTCGGCGCCGGGATGCTGCTCATCATCATCGAGATCATGATGGCACGCAAAAAGAAGGGCGGCATGACCGCCACCGACAAGAAAAGCGTCATCGGCCTGTTCTGGGTCATCCTGGTCGCTACCGGGCTGGTCATGTTCCTGGTGATGGCCCTGGACTCGGTCTGATCCGCAATCCATTCAAGGCCGCTTGTTTGCACCCATGCGCCTGAGCGTCCTCGACCAGTCGCCGATACCCTCCGGACCGAGGGACCGCACGGCCGCAACACCCGGCCGTGCTGTTCGGGCAGGTGACTCTCCATGCGCCTGAGCATACTCGACCAGTCGCCGATACTCTCCGGCTGTAGCCCCGCCCAGGCCATCGCCGAGAGCATCGAGCTGGCGAAGCTGGCGGACCGCCTCGGTTATCACCGCTACTGGCTGGCCGAGCATCACAACTCCAGCACGCTGGCCGATCCCTGCCCGGAGATCCTGGCCGCGCGCATCGGCGCGGAGACCACGCGCATCCACATCGGCACCGGTGGCGTGTTGCTGCCCTACTACCCGCCGCTCAAGGTGGCCGAGGTGTTCCGCATGCTCGAGGCCATGTACCCAGGACGGGTGGACCTGGGCATAGGACGCGCGCCCGGCACCGGTCCACGCGCCGCGCAGGCCATGGCCGGCGGCGCCTACCCCACCGCCGAGAACTTTCCCGAACAGGTGGCCGACCTGGTGGGCTTTCTCGACCGCAGCCTGCCTCCCGGCCATCCTTATGCGAAAGTGCGTGCCCAGCCCACCGGCGACACCTCGCCGGAAATCTGGCTGCTCGGCTCATCGGATTACTCCGCAGCGCTGGCGGCGCAGCAAGGCCTGCGCTTTGCCTTTGCCGATTTCATCGCGCCGGGGACGGGCGACGGCGTGACACGCGCCTATCGCCGCCAGTTCCGCCCCTCGGCGCGCGAAGCAAAGCCGGTGGTCTCGGTGGGCGTGGCCGTCATCTGCGCGGAGACCGAAGCGCTGGCAGAGCGTTACGCCAAGGTGGCCGATCTGCGCCGGCTGCGCCGCGCGCAAGGTGCCGAAGGCCCGGTGCCGACGCTGGCCGAGGCCGAGGCCTACGATTATTCGCCGCCCGAATATGCCTACGTGATGGAACAGCGCGCGCGGCTCGCCTGGGGCACACCCGAACAGGTGAAGGCGAAGTTGCTCGCCCTGCGTGAGCGCTTCGAGGCGGATGAATTGATCGTGCTCACCATCACCGGCGATGCCGCCAGCCGGCGCCGCTCCTACGAGCTGCTGGCCCAGGCCTTCGAGCTGGACCAGGCGGCATGAGGCGGATGGCAGGCTGGCGGTGGCCGCTTGCGCTGCTGTGCCTGCTTTTCTGCAGTGGCCTCACCGGTGCCTGGGCCCAGGAGCGCGTCGTCGATGTCGCCACGCGTGGTGTGAAGCAGCGCTTCCTGCTCAATGAGGTGAAGGACGCGCGCGCGGTGGTCGTGCTGTTCACCGGCGGGGATGGCGGCTTGCGCATCGGCGACGATGGCAGCCTGGGCCAGGGCCGCGGCAATTTCCTGGTGCGCTCGCGCCAGCTGTTTGCCGACCAGGGTTACAGCGTGGCAGTGATCGATGCGCCGTCGGACCGCCAGCAGCGCCCTTTCCTCGCCGGCTTTCGCCAGACCGCCGAGCACACCGACGACGTGCGCCAGGTCATGCAATGGCTGCGCCAGAACCTCAAGCAGCCGGTATGGCTGATCGGCACCAGTCGCGGCACCCAATCGGTGGCCGCCATCGCCGTGCGCCTGGCCGGTACACTCGACAGCCCCGATGGCATCGTGCTCACCTCCAGCATCCTCCAGGGCAATGACGCCAGCCGCCCGCTGCCGGCCATGGCGCTGGAGACACTCAGCGTGCCGGTGCTGGTGGTGCATCATGAGCAGGACGCCTGCCGCTACTGTCTCTACAGCGACCTGCCCGCCCTCATGGACAAACTCAAGCCGCTGCCGGTCAAGGCTTTGCAGACCTGGCGCGGCGGCCAGGACCGCGGCGACCCCTGCGAGGCCTTTGCGTATCACGGCTACAACGGCCTGGAGAAGGACGTCATCAGCGGCATCACCCAGTGGATCAGGAACCCGACACCATGAATCAGAACACCACCCCGACTGCATCCCTCCAGGGCAAGGTGGCCGTTGTCACCGGCGCCGGCACCGGCATCGGACGCGCCATTGCGCTGCAGTTCGCCGCACACGGCGCCAGCGTGGTGCTCTCCGGCCGCCGCCGCGACAAGCTCGATGGCGTGGCCGCCGACATTGCCGCAGCCGGCGGCAAGGCCAGTGTCGTCACCGCCGATGTCACCTCGGAAGACTCGGTGAAGGCGCTGTTCCAGGCCGCCGTGCAGCAGCATGGGCAGGTCGACATCCTGGTCAACAATGCCGGCAATTCCGCGGGCGGGGACACCGACAAGCTGTCGCTGGCCGACTGGAACCGCGTCATCGGCACCAACCTCACCGGCGTGTTCCTGTGCAGCCGCGAGGCCTTCGGGCTGATGAAGGCGCGCCGCGCCGGCCGCATCATCAATGTCGGCAGCACCGCGGCCAAGGTGCCGCGCGGACGCTCCGCCCCCTATGCCGCCTCCAAGTTCGGCATGGACGGCTTCACCCGCGCCCTCGCCGTCGAGGCGCGCGATTTCGGTGTGGGCGTGAGCGTGGTGCATCCGGGCAACACCATCCCCGGGCTGTGGACCGGCCGCGAGGAACTGGTGAAGAACGAAGGCCTCATGGATGCCGACAATGTCGCGCGCGTGGTGCTGCTGATGGCCACGCTGCCGCCTGATGTGAACCTCTACGAAAGCATCGTGCTGCCGCTGACCATGCCCTTCCTGGGGCGTGGCTGATCGATATATTATGATCAATTACAGACTATAGAATTTATCAACATTAGCTTTCTGATTACATTGTGATCAAGTCCATTGCCGCATTCCTGTGCCTGCTGCCGCTGCTGGCAGGCTGTTCGCCCGGCTGCGACATCATCATGGCCGGGGTCTTCGAGCGCGCCCCGGTGGCGCCTGACCCGGGGCTGCAGAAGACCGCGCTGGATGCCACGCATGGCCTGCTGGCCGGGCGTGCCGGAGTGCGTATCCGCCAGGAAACCGACGAACTCGAAGCGCGGCTGGGCCGGGGCTTCGGCTTCCAGTACGCGCTGATGGGCCTGGTGGAACGCAAGGACCTCGCGGCCACGGTGCTGCACCCGGTGATGAAGCAGGCCGACGGCAGCGTCAGCTCCAGCCAGACGCTGCCCTGGAACACCGGTCTGGACAGCATCACCTGGTGGTTCGAGCGGCGCGAGGAACTGTTACCGGGAGAATGGACGCTGCGCATCGACTACCAGGGCCGCCCGCTGTGCGGCAAGACCTTCCAGGTGCGGGTGCCCTACCAGTGACGAACACCATCAAGCCAGCCACCATCAACCCGACCCAGCAAGGCAGCCATGAAACCCATTGAACTGCCGCCAGGCTGGATCCAGGAACAGGACGTGGAGATCAGCGCCATCCGCGCCCAGGGCGCCGGCGGGCAGAACGTCAACAAGGTGTCCAATGCCGTGCACCTGCGCTTTGACATCGCCGCCTCCTCGCTGCCCGACCCGGTGAAAGCACGCCTGTTGCACCTGCGTGACCAGCGCATCACCGCCGAGGGCGTGGTGGTGATCAAGTCGCAGCAGTACCGCAGCCTGGAGAAGAACCGCGAAGAAGCCTTCGCGCGCCTGCGCGAACTGGTGGCCACCGCCGCCCATGTCCCCAAGGCCAGGCGCGCCACCAAACCCACGCGCGCCTCAAAAAAGCGCCGCATCGACAGCAAGGTGCATCGCGGCCGCATCAAGGCGCTGCGACGCGGCGGCGAGGACTGATTCGGGACAGCACGACCGCACGGACCGAAACGGCGCCCCCATCTACCGGCAGGGCCGGGCAGGCCTGCAGCGCAAAGCCTGGCGCGAGGCCCCTACTCCACCACCTTGATGTTGTTGTCCACGGCCAGCTTCTTCCAGCGGCCGATTTCCTCGGTGAGGAACTCGCGGAACTGGGCCGGGGTGTTCCCCACCGGCAGGCTGCCCTGCGCATCCAGGTCGGCCTGCACGGCAGGCAGTTTGGTGATGGCAATGAAGGTGGTGGACAGCTTGTCGATGATGGGCTGCGGCGTTTTCGCCGGCGCGAAGAAGCCCAGCCAGTTGTTGCCCGCGTATTTCTCCAGGCCCGGGTGCTCCAGCACCGCGGGAACGTCGGGCAGCGGCTTGACACGCTTCAGGCTGCGCACCGCGATGGCGCGCAGCTTCCCCTGCTGGATCTGCGGCAGTGCATTCACCAGCGACACGCTGCTGATGTCCACGCGGCCGGCGACCAGATCGATCATCAGCGGTCCGTTGCCCTTGTAGGGGACGAAGGTGACCTTCGAGCCGTGCATGGAATGCAGCCAGATGCCGGTGAGGTAACTGATGTCGCCCACGCCGGTGGTGCCGTAGTTGATCTTGCCCGGATTGGCCTTGGCGAAGGTGAGGTACTCGGCCAGCGAGCGGATCGGTGAACTGGCCGGCATCACCAGCACCGAAATCGATTCATGCATGGTGGTGATGGGAATCAGGTCCTTCAGCGGATCGAAGTCGACTTTCTGGAAGAAGGCCGGGAACACCGCATAGGAGGAGGAATTCGACAGCAGGGTGTAGCCATCGGGCCGGGCCTTGGCCACGAAACCGGCGCCCACCGAGGTGCCGGCACCGGGCTTGTAGTCGATCACCACCGGCTGCCCCAGCGATTCGGTGATGTGGTTGGCATACTTGCGGGTGTCGGTATCCACCGGCCCGCCGGCGGCAAAGGGCACGATGACGGCAATCGGTTTCACGGGATAGGATTGGGCGAGGCTGGCAAGCGGCAACGCAAACAGCAGCCAGGCGATGAATGAATGACGCATCAGGCGATCCTCCTCTGGTTGATCGAAATGCGGCAGGCGTGCATAGCGCCTGCTCACCCGGACCAGTATAGCCACAAGGCCATGGGACGCAGGCCCTAGTCCTCAGCGGTGATCTTGTATTCCTTCGCCACCTTGCCCCACTTGGCCAGGTTGTCGGCGATCACCTTGCCGAACTCCTCCGGCGTCAGATAGCTGGGCTGGGCGGTGGCGTCATTGAGCCGCTTCACCATCTCCGGCTGGCGCAGGATGTCGTTGATGGCATTGTTCAGCTTCATCACGATGGGGCGGGGGGTGCCGGCAGGCGCAAGATAGCCCCAGAAGAACTCGCCCTCGA
>CAIPGJ010000556.1 GCA_903864555.1 uncultured Pseudomonadota bacterium
GACCGAGATCCTGATCAAGGAAGCCCAGCAAGCCCTGCTCAATGCCCAGCAACGTGGCATCAGCCAATTTGAATTGTGCGATCCATTGAGCCGCGACAAGGCCTCGGCCGCCGAGCAGGAGCACTGGCTGGAACTGGTCAGACGCGCACTGGACATGGACGACGGCTTCGCCGCTTTCCAGCAGAACATCATCAGCCTGAACGGCCTGCCCGGCAGCTTCGCCGAATACCTGCTGCGCATGAAAGGCCCGCAGGGCATGGTCGGCCCGCAGGTATTCCTGCCGGTCGCGCGCAAACATGGACTGGCGCCGGCCATCGACCGCTGGGTACTGAAGGACGCACTGCGCCGACTCCAAGACAACGAACACAAGGGCCTGATCACCACCTATTTCGTCAAACTTTGCGGCGAATCACTGGAAGACCCAACCCTGTTACCGTGGCTGGAAGAGCAAATGGCACGCATCCAGTTGAAGGAATGCCAGCTGGTGCTGGAAACCAGCGAAAGCAAGGTCGCTCCGGCATTACGCCAGGCCCAGACCCTGATCCGCGGCTGGCGCGCGATCGGCGGACGCTTCGCTCTCGAACAATTCGGCTCCGGCCTCAATTCCTACCAGATCCTGCGGCATATCGAGATGGATTACCTGAAAATCGACCGCGCGCTGCTGGTCGATGTACAGCAACAGGAAGAGAACCAGGCCAAGATCGCCGAGATCTGCCAACAAGCCCGCGAACGCAATCTGCAAACCGTCGCCGAGTGGGTGGAAAACGCCGCCAGTATCGCGCTGCTATTCGCCTGCGGCGTGGATTTCGTGCAGGGGAATTTTCTCCAGGAACCGCAGATGCTGGTGTGAGCCAAGCAGCAGGCGGATTTGTCCCTCCGGCAGCGCCGAGCTGGAGCTCGCCATTCCCGGAGGAATGAGCACCCGCCCGTCCGCACCACCGCTCAATGCTGCCCACTACCCGTGGGTTCGGTCGTCCACTGCTTCAGCCAGGCATTCACCGTCTCATGCCACATCACGCTGTTCTGTGGCTTGAGTACCCAATGGTTTTCATCCGGGAAGTACAGAAATTCACTGGGAATGCCGCGGCGCTGCATCAGCGTGAAGGCACCCAGACCCTGTACGTCGGGGATGCGGAAATCCTGGCCACCATGAATCACCAACATCGGCACACGCCAGTCCTGGGCGTGTTCGAGCGGGTTGAACTTCTGATAATTGCCCGGATGTGCGTATTCCGGACCGCCGTTTTCCTTCTCCTCGAACCACAGTTCCTCGGTGCTGTAATACATCGAGCGGGTGTCGAACACACCGTCATGGCCGACCAGACACCGCCACGGCTGGTTCCACACCCCGGCGATCCAGTAGATCATGAAACCGCCATAGCTCGCACCCAGTGCACAGGCACGCTTGCTGTCTAGGAACGGGTACTTGGCGAGTGCCGCCGACCAGCCGAGTTTCAGGTCTTCCAAGGGCTTGCCCCCCCAGTCAGCAGAGATCGAATCGGTGAATGCCTGGCCATAGCCGGTGGACCCGTGGAAGTTCACCGTCACCACGGCGATGCCTTGCCCGGCATAGGTCTGCGGATTCCAGCGGTAGCTCCAGCCGTTATCCATCGCACCCTGCGGGCCACCGTGGATGATGAAGGCGACCGGGTATTTCTTGCCCTTCTGGTAGTTGGCTGGCTTCACCACATAGCCCTGCACCGTCTCGCCGTGCCAGCCTGGAAAGGTGAAAAATTCAAAATCGCCCATTCGGGTGTCTTTGAAGGTCTGCGCGTTGTAGTGCGTGACCTGCTTCAATGCCCCTCCCTTGGCCTCTGTGAGATAGAGGTCATCGGCATGTTTGAGATCGTTGCGCGCGATCAGCAGTTTGCCTGCGGCCAGCGAATATGCCGACACTGTGCCGGCACCACTGAGGTTCTGCA
>CAIPGJ010000557.1 GCA_903864555.1 uncultured Pseudomonadota bacterium
GGATTGGCTTTGGCATAGGTCAGGTACTCGGCAAAGTTCTTCGCCGGGAAGGACGGCCGCACGATGAACACCGTGAACTGCTGGCTCATCTGCGCCACCGGGGCGAAGTCCTTGATGGCATCGAAGGTGAGGTTCTTGAACAGCACCGGCAGGATGGCAAAGCCGCCGGTGGTGAAGAGCAGCGTGTGCCCGTCGGGCGTGGCGCGGGCCACGTAGGAGACGCCGATGCGCGTGGCGGCACCGGGCTTGTACTCGATGATGTACTGCTGGCCGGTCAGCTCGTTCGACTTCTTGGTGAAGATGCGCGCCTCGATGTCGATGGGCCCGCCCGGGTCATAGGGAGCGACCACCGTCACCGGCCTGCTGGAGAAGGGCGCCTTCGCCTGCGCCAGCACCGTGGTGGATGCGGCCATGGCGAGCAGCCCGACGCCTGCCGCCCCTGCCATCCAAACCCTTGCTTGCCCGTCACGCATGATCGCCGCTCCTGTATTGTTCTGATGGTGGTATGCGCGCCGCCAGCGGGGCACACCGGATGCTTGCAGGATACCCAATTGCGGTCCATGCTGCCCGAGCCGACGGCGGGCGCGGGTGACCGGACCGGCCGCCGGGCGGGCTTTCCGCATCACATGATGATGATCATTATTGTTCGATTTATTCAATAATGACCTGCTTTACTGTTTGAATTTGATCATATTGGCATTGCCATAACAACAGGGTCCTTCAGCCCTTCGACCATCCAGCCAGGAGCGAGAACATGTCCGTCATCCAGCACACCACCAGCCTCGAACAACTGCCCGATCGCGCCGCCATCGCCGATGTGCTGGCGCGTTACTTCCTCGGCCTGGACCGTGAGCTGCCCGAAACCGTGAGCAGCTGCTTCACCGAGGACGTCAGCGCCAAGTACGACGAGCGGCCGCTGGTGGTGGGGCGCGATGCGCTGATGGGCTCGCTGCGCGTGTGGCGCGAGACGGCCGAGGGCAAGATCAAGCGCACCACCCACTTCATGGGCACGCTCAACTTCCACCGCCTGCATGGCGACATGGCCGAGACCGAGACCTATGCCATCGCCTTCCTCGTGGAAACCGCCGGTGGCGACCACGTCAACATGCGCAGCCTGCGCTACATCGACCGATTCCGCCGCACCCCCGAAGGCTGGCGCATCTGCGAACGCACCCACACCCTGGACTGGAGCTGCAAGGTCCCGGCCACCTTCTCGACGGTGGCATCGAGCTTCATGAGCAGGCCGCTGAAGCAGGATTGAGTGGCCGGCCCAAGGGCAGCAGCAAGGTTGACCCCCTTGTCAATCGGTAGACGGGCAATCTGGCTGACTGTACCCCTGCCACACCACCCGGCATGCGGGTCCGCACCGGGCGGTTGGAATAGTTGAGGTCAGAGTGCCGGAGTCAATCCCCGCTGGCCGCCTGGAGTTGCTGGTCTGTCATCCGCCGGATTGGGTTTCTCGCTGCCAAAGTGCTTCAGGCTTCACCTTATTCACCGTATTGGCGAGCTTCGCTATTGCGAACCTCTGAGACCGTCCATTGCCGAGCATCACAGGGCGCCTCCTCCTATGCCTTTGGCCCTTCGCCCCCTACCGGCAGCTACGACGACCTCTGCTGACTTCTCGCTGCGTGTTGCCACGTCGGCCTTTCAGCCATCAGGCGAGATCTCCCCCGGTAAGAACGCACTCCTTCACGGCACAACCGCCGGATCTACGCCACCTCGCCTTGATCACAAGAGCTTCGCGCTTCCTTGCCCGCCCGTCCTGCTCGGCAGCGCCTTCTATCCGGTGCTTGTTCATCGGCTCGCCGTTTCGCTCCACGCTTCCTCCCCACATTCAGTCACCCTCATGCAGTTGCGCTTCGCTGCGTTCGCTGTGATCAACTGACGGCGGGACTTGCACCCGCAAGAATGCGCCCATGCTGGGCGCACAAGGGGATCAACCCGGCCATGCCAGTTTTGCGGCCAATACCATTCCCGGAAATCGGTGAAGAACCTGCAGGGTGGGGGCCTGCTAACATCCACGGCAGGCAACAGTCGAACATACGGGAGGCGTATCAGGATGCAGGTATTGGTGACAGGCGATATCGGCTTCATCGGCTCCAACAGCGTCGGAGCATTGCGCTAGGCGGGCATGCAGGCGTTGGCCACCCGTCCATCGCCCTCGCCCGATGAAGAACTCGCCGCGCCGCCGGCCCATACGGCACACACCGCCCGGTGATGCACCACTGGCGAAGCCCCGAGGACACGATGGCCGGCATGCACCGCTTGCTGGCCTGGACCCTGACACTGATCGCGCTGCTGTGCGGCAGCCTGACCTTGCCGGCTGCGGCCGCCACCCCGGCAGGGCCTGCCAGTGCGTCTCCGGCGGCTGCGGCGGCGGGCGCACCCAACATCGCCCTCTATTACGGCAAGGAACCGCCCTGGGACGAGTTGTCCGCCTTTGACCTGGTGGTGGTCGAACCCGGCCATGTCAGCCTGCCGGTGGCACGGCCGGACGTACCCTCCAGGGGGCCGGGCTGGCTGGGCCAGCGCACCGAACTCCTCGCCTATCTCTCCGTCGGCGAAGTGCATCCCAC
>CAIPGJ010000558.1 GCA_903864555.1 uncultured Pseudomonadota bacterium
CACGGGGCCACTGCCCGCGAGGAGGCGCAGGCCATCGGCAGCCATGTCCGCACAGCCTGGGAGCAGGCCGAACAGCTGGCCTCCGGACTCAATCCGGTCGCGGTGATTCCAGGCGGCTTTCTGGCAGCACTGGATCGGCTGGCTGCCGAGACGGCAGCCGCCTTCCATGTCGATTGCCGAGTTTTCCATGACGGCAGCCAGCTGCCCCGGGACAAGGCGTTATTGCACAATCTTTATCGCATCACCCAGCAAGCCGTCACCAATGCCGTGACGCATGGCCGGGCCACACGCATCCATGTGGAAGTGTCCTGCAGGGGGGCAATTTTCCGGCTCGCCATCATGGACAATGGCGTCGGCTGGAAGGAGGCGGCCCATGGGACTGCAGCGGGGGCTGGCGCCGGCGATGGCATCGGCCTGGCGACCATGCGCTATCGCTGCGCCGTGCTCGGGCTCGGTTTCCATGCCGAGATCGCGCCGAGACTCGGCGGTGCGGCCATCATCATTGAACAAATACAAGCATCAGAATAGACTGTTACCTGTGACACCCGCAGCCCCTTCTCCGCCTTCCCCGCCGCCTCCGCCCATCACGCGCCTGCTCGTCGTTGATGATCATCCGGTCGTGGTCGAGGGGCTGTCGCGCCTGCTCCGGCGCGAGCCGGACATGAGCGTTGAATGGATCGCCGCCGGCATGGCCGAGGCCATGCGCATCTGCCGCTCGGACCATCCTGACCTGGCCATCGTCGACCTGTCGCTGGGCGACGGCTCCGGCATGGACCTCATCCGTGAGATCCATGCCCTGCATCCGTCCATGCCGATACTGGTGATGTCCATGCATGACCCCTCCCTGTATGCCGAGCGCGTGCTAAGGGCGGGGGCCAATGGGTACATCAACAAGCAGATGGCCCCGCGCAATGTGGTGGAGGCGATTCGCAACGTGCGCAATGGTGCGCAGGTGTGCATCGGTGAGGTGGTGGCGAACAGAGCCAAAGTCCCGCCCGCCGTGGCCGAGGAAGCGGCGGCAGCCCCGTCCCTGAAAGATCGCTTGCGTCAACTCAGCGACCGCGAGCTTGAAGTATTCGAATTGATCGGCCAGGGCCTGCGCAAGCGCGATATTGCCGAGCGGCTCAACCTCAGCGCCAATACGGTGGAAACCCATCGTGCCGGCATCAAGAAGAAGCTCAAACTGGGTTCGGCCGCGGAGTTGTCACGCCTGGCCTTCCTGCAATCGAGCATGGCGCGCACTGCCTGATCTGCCGGGGTGCCGGCAGGGACGGGAATCCGCAACTAAGCTTGATAACAATTCATTGATTTATTCAATGATGAAAATGGCCATTATCCGAAAGTGATCATTATTATTGGGCGATCGTTGCCGTCTTTTTCTGCAGCCGCCTGGCGAACACCGTCATTTCTTTGGCCGCCTGCTTGTCACCTCTTTCCTCTGCCACGACGATGCCGCGCTGATACGCCTGCAATGCCTCGGCCTCGCGGCCACTGTCGGTGAGCGCCCTGCCCAGCAGCTTCCAGGCCGCCGAATAGCGGGGGTCGAATTCGACGGCCGACTGCAGTTGCACGGCCGCCCCTGCAGTGTCGCCCTGCTTCAGCAATTCATTGCCGATGGAAAAGCGCAGCAGCGCGCCATCGCGCGGTGTGCCGATCAGCTTCATCAGGTTGGCGAGGGGGGAGGTGCTCATTTACACTGGCCCGGCGCCGCAATGCCTGCCGGACGCCCACTGCTCACGAAGGGTCTTCATCATGTCGAAATCCATCATCTCCACGCCGAATGCGCCCGCCGCCATCGGCACTTACTCCCAGGCGGTCCGTACCGGCCAGACGGTGTATCTGTCCGGGCAGATCGGACTTGAGCCGGCCAGTGGGCAACTGGTCGATGGCGTCGAGCAGCAGATCGAACAGGTTTTCCGCAATCTCAAGGCCGTTGCGGAGGCGGCTGGCGGGTCGCTGGCCGATGCCGTGAAGATTAACATCTACCTCACCGACCTGGCCCACTTTGCCAAGGTCAATGAAGCGATGGCGCGGCATTTCGTGCAGCCCTATCCGGCGCGCGCGGCTGTGGGGGTGGCCTCGTTGCCGCGCGGTGCGCAGGTGGAAGCCGACGCTGTGCTGGTGCTGGCGTAAGGCAGCCATGAGCCGGTCAAGCAGCCGGTCAAGCGCCCGGTTCCGGGCCGGGTGACTGTCGTGGCGACGCGCGCGGCGAAGAAGAGCGTTGTCAGTCCGGCAGGTGTTAAGCCGGCAATGGTCAAGCAGGCAGTCGCCAAGCCCGCGTCCGGATCGAAGGCGCAGGGCGGGCTGCAATCGCGGCTCGGCAAGCTGGGCATACAGCGCGACTTCGATCTGGTGCTGCACCTGCCGCTGCGCCACGAGGATGAAACCAGCCTCACCCCCATCGGGGCAGCCCTGCAGGGCAGCCCGGTGCAGGTGCAGGGGCGGGTGGTGGAGACCCAGGTCATGTATCGTCCGCGGCGCCAGTTGGTGACGCGTCTCGCCGACGATACGGGCAGCCTCAACCTGCGCTTCTTCAATTTCTATCCCAGCCAGGCGAAAGCCCTGAGCGAGGGCGCAGTGGTGCGGGCCTTCGGCGAATTCAAGAGCGGCTTCTTCGGCGGAGAGATGATCCATCCGCGCTTCCACGTGCTGAAGGAGGACGATCCGCTGCCGATCGCCCTCACACCCATCTATCCCACCACGGCGGGTCTTGGCCAGGCAACGCTGCGCACCCTCATAGACCGGGCGCTCGGCCGGGCCAATCTGGAGGAGACCGTTCCCGCATCGCTCATCCATGCCGGGCAGTTTCCTTCCTTTGCCCAGGCGCTGGAATGCCTGCATCACCCGCGGGCCGATGTCGACGGGGAGGCCCTGCAACAGCGCACGCATCCTGCCTGGCGCAGGATGAAATTCGATGAGTTGCTGGCCCAGCAGCTGTCCATGCGCCAGCACTACCGGCAGCGGCAGGCTTTGTCGGCGCCGCAGCTGGGCGACAAGGCCGGCCTGACGCGGGCCTTGCTGCAAGCGCTGCCGTTCCGCCTGACCGCAGCGCAGCAGCGTGCCTGGCAGGACATTGCCGGCGACCTGGGGACGCCCCATCCCATGCACAGGCTGCTGCAAGGCGATGTCGGCAGTGGCAAGACGGTGGTTGCGGCACTGGCAGCCCTGCGTGCAGTGGAGAACGGCTATCAGGCGGCCGTCATGGCGCCGACGGAGATCCTCGCCGAACAGCACAATCGCAAGTTCCGCGAGTGGCTTGAGCCTCTGG
>CAIPGJ010000559.1 GCA_903864555.1 uncultured Pseudomonadota bacterium
CCCTTCAGCTTGCCCTGGCGGATCAGCGGCAGCGATGCCGCCGCCGTGGTGATGGCCAGGTCCAGACGGTCGGCGGCCAGGTCGGCCGACACCTGGTTGGCGCCCTTGTAGGGGACGTGGATCATGTCGGTGCCGGTGCGATAGAGGAACAGCTCACCGGTCAGGTGCCCCGCCGCGCCGATGCCGGAGGAGCCATAGGTGACCTTGCCCGGATTCTTCTTCAGGTAGGGCACGAGATCCCTGACGCTGGCCACGGGGAAGCCATTGCGCACCGCCATGATGCCGGGCATGCGCGCCACACCGACAATGGGCACCATGTCACGCAAGGTGTCGTAGGGCAGGTCCTTCTGCACCCCCGGGCTTTGCACCAGGGTGCTGGCCGCGCCGAGCATGAGCGTGTAGCCGTCCTTGGGCGACTTCATCAGCGCCTGCACCGAAATTACCGTGCCGCCACCGGGCTTGTTGTCGACGATGATGGGCGTCTTCAGCTTCTCGGACATGTAGGGTGCGAGCACCCGGCCGATGGAATCGGTGGTCGATCCGGCGGCAAAACCGATGATCATGGTGATCTGCCGGTTCGGATAAGTCTGCGGCGCCTGGGCCGTGGCCACGCCGGCAGCACAGGTCAGCGCTGCAAGGATGCCGAGTTGCTGCCATTGACGGGTGATCGCCATGGGTATTCCTCCTTTGTGAGCGCGGCAGTCGGTGCGCATGGCTGCGCGGCTGCCGCTTGTTGTCGCTGTTATCCAGCCTTGTTCTTCTGCACTGCTTTCCGTACCCCGTTCGCGTATCCGGGCCGTTCGGCGCGCTTACTGCGTCAGGTCATCATTGTTCTTCGGGAACTCCAGCACCAGCACTTCCAGCCCCTTGTCGCCGGCGACGATGTCAAAGGCCCCATCTTCGGGCTGCACCACCACCATGGACCACAGCGGATAGTGCTTCCCCTGATGCACCAGGCTGCCATTGCCGACGAAGAGGTAGTAGCCATCTGAGCGCTTCGGGTCCGGCCCCATGGCCGACATGCCCGCCCCGAGGCGCAATACCTGCGCGGCAAAGCCGTCGTCATACTGCTCATAGGGCAGGATGGGCTCCCAGCTGGCTTCCTTGCGGTTCTGCAGCACGGGCTCGGTGGAAAGGATGATCTGCTGCGAGACGAGATTGCGCCGCTTGGAGGGCTTCATCTTCTCGCGTGCACCGGGCTGGTTGAGGTAGACCGGACCAGCCAGCGCCGTCCTGATGCGCATGGCAAAGAAGGACAGCCCCTGCGGGCCCGCGGTGACCGGACCATAGGCGGTGTACGGATCCTTGAACTGCACCGTCAGCGGCAGGATGTCGTTGCGGCCCATCTTGCCCGAGCCGGCACCGAACACCTGGAACTGGGTGAGGCCGTGGTAATGCGGCAGCACCACTTCATTGGCGCTCAGTTCGGTCATCAGCGACTGCGGCCCCTTGTCCAGGGCCGAGGGATAGCGCGGGCCGAAGAACTCGGTGCCCCAATGCGGGATGCCAGTGCCTGGTGATGGCACTTCCCGCCGCTTCGACAGCGCTTCGGCGCCGCTCATTGCATGAACCATGGTGATCCCTCCTCCCAGACAGTTTCAATCAGCGATGTCAGAACTTCAGGCTGCGGGTCCCAGCAGACGGGCGATCTCGCCCACGTCCTTCAGCTTTTCCAGGTTGGCCACCCTGTCGATGATGCGGTCCATGTCGGCAGGCTGCACCGGTACCGCCGCCTTGCCGGCGCATTCACGGAACTTGCGTACTGTGTCCTCGTGGGTGATGGGGTTGCCCGGGTGGCCATAGGGATGCTCGGTTTCCTGCGTGTAGACCTTGCCGTCCAGGGTGTGGATCTCCACCCTGCCCGGGGTCATGCCACGCATGCCCTCGTAGGCGGGGTTGTGACGCGACACCACCTTGGCAGCCAGCTTCGTCATCTGCGGATTGCGGATGGCCTCCTCGG
>CAIPGJ010000560.1 GCA_903864555.1 uncultured Pseudomonadota bacterium
GCGTTTGGATGAGGGCATGCAGCTATCAGCGCCAAGGACCCACCGCGGATTGCAGATTGACATGGCGATTTGCCTGGGCCAGACGAAGCTGTTTCAATGCCCGTGGTCAATCAGAGGCAACAGGGGAGATCGTCATGGATACAGGACTCAGGGGCAGGACCGTACTCATCACCGGTGCCAGCCGCAACATCGGTCGGCTGGCCGCCATCGCTTTTGCCCGTGAAGGCGCCAACCTGGCGATCTGCACCAGCAGCAAGCTCAAGCAACTGGAGGAGGTGGCGGCGGAGGCACGCGCCCTGGGGGTGAAGGTCGTGGCGGGTCAGTGCGACGTGGCCGACAAGGCCTCGGTGGAGCGGTTTGTGACGGCGGTGAAGGATGAACTGGGGACCGTGCACGTGGCCATCAACAATGCGGTGGACCGTGGCGCCGAAGGGGCGTTTCTCGACCAGGATGACGAGACCTGGGAGCGCAACTTCGCCGTCAACCTGACCGGTCCGCGCAACATCTGCCGCGCCGTGTTGCCGATGATGATGGCGCAGGGGTGGGGGCGCATCATCAACCTATCCGGAATTTCCGCGCATATCGGCAGCAGTGCCATCAAGGGCATGGCCAAGCTGGGCATCGTCGGACTTACGCGCGGCCTGGCCCGGGAGTTCGCCACACATGGCATCACGGCCAACTGCATCGCCCCCGGCACCATTGAAGTCGAACGTGATTCGTTCCAGAAGGACAAGCCGCTGAAGGAGCACCAGCCCATCCGCCGCAAGGGCGAACCGCGGGAAGTCGTCGGACTGATGCTGTTCCTGTCGGGCGAGGATGCCGGTTTCATCACCGGGCAGAACTATCACGTCAACGGCGGGATGTACTTCAACTGAGGCGTGCCGCAACCGCCCGGAGCCTGGCTCCGGGTTCTCCGCTCAGGAGCGATCGTCGGTTGAAAACGAGTTGCGCTCCGGGTCGATGGTGTAGACGGCGCTGCGCACGATGCCCGATTCGTCATGCTCCACCCACAGCACCATCCAGTCCAGGATGCTCCCTGGCACCATCGGGTAGGTCCAGGAATTGAGTTGTTTCAGCGGGTAGTAGGCGACATGGTAGGGCGGGCCCATCAGCGCGCGCACCTCCTGGATGGTCGTGGTGCCCGGCACGATCTTCCTGATGTTTTCCTCGGTCAGGCGCTGTTCGACGCTGCGCACCACGCCGCTGGCGTCGATGCGCACCGCATAGGTTTCCCGCAGCAGACGGCCGCCTGGATAGAACCAGAGGGTATCTCCGCCGGACCCGGCCAGCTTTTCCGCTGGGGCGCCCATGGTGGCTTCGACTTGCGCGGCGGTCGAGGTGCCCGAAACCAGATGGCTGCCGCCAAACGTGCTGCAGCCGGCGAGCAGCAGTGTTGCGAAAAACAAGGACAGGTGACTTTTCATGGTGGTTTCCTCCCGACAGTCCGGATGACTATAGCAGAGGGATGCACGGCCTGAAAACGGCTGCCAGATTCCTGAAAGCCGCTGCGTCGAGCCGGTGCCGTATCGCGGTGCACAGCTTCCCTGCCAGCCGCTGCGGCACCAAGTTGAGATAGGCCGATTACCGCCAGCTTCAGCAGCGCAAGGCGGCGTTTCAGGCGCAATGCATCTCGCCCGGTGAATGCCGGAAAGCTCAGGTTATTATTATCAAAATAACAGTATAAGATAGACCATTATTGAACAATAATAGTTATTGTTATCAATGTTCCTGGCGGGAAAGTGTTCCCCGATCACCGCATGTCCTTGCCTGACCCAAGCCGTACCGATATCCCTGCAAGTAAAAAAGGCGCCCCGCGGGGCGCCTTGTTCGCACTTGCCGGTATCCTGCGAACTTCAGTTGGCCTGGACCATCACCTGGTCCTGGCCGGCAGGCACGTAGCCCAGCTGCTCGATGAACATGTCCGAGATCGGCCAGGTCCTGAAGAACTTCAGCCACAACCTCACCATGTGGCGCTTCTGGTGCGGTTCCGGGCCGTCCACGAAGCCGGTGCGCGAGTGCAGCGTCGTGTAGTTGTTGCAGATCTGCATGTCGCCCGGCTGCAGCACCATGTCCAGGCGCAGGTCGGGGTGGCGCGTCAGGGCGTCGAAATATTCGAGCGCTTCGAACTCGATCTTCGTCAGCGGGATGCCGCGTTTCACGGCGCCGGCATTGATCTGGTTGCGCAGGTAGCGGCAGCTGATCAGGCCATCGTGCTGGCCGAACACCGGAATGGGTGTGTCGGAATATCCCTTGCCGGTGAGCGCCTCCTCACGACGGATGTAATAGAAGCCGTTGTAGAGCATGCCCAGGTATTCGGGATGGTGGGCGAGGATCTCGTTGTGCACCGTCACCGAGCTCACCAGGCTGCTGCTGCCGCCGCTGATGCCCTGACGCAGGCACAGCAGCGCCACGATGTCGCAGTTGTCGGTGTGGTAGGGCAGCAGGCCGTTGCCTTCATAGCCGCGCACGTCCAGTTCGCCGTACTTGCGGCCGTGGTCGTAGACATGCCCGAGCAGATCTCCCTTGGGATTCTGGTAGAGCGGCGTGCCCAGGTAACGCCCCAGGCCC
>CAIPGJ010000561.1 GCA_903864555.1 uncultured Pseudomonadota bacterium
GGCGAGGAAATGGCCAAGCACGTCGGGCCGATCTGGGGCATCGCGCCCGATGGCGAGATGAACAACATGTGGAAACGCACTGCCCAGGAAGGACTGTGGTTCGTGGGCAGCGGCTTTGCAGCCTGCCGGCAATTCTCACGGACGGTCGCCCTTCAGATCAAGGCCATAGAAGAGGGAATGTTGTCGAAGAAACAGTGAGGCACTGCCCTATCGCCTTGACAAAGATTGCTGCCAGGCGCGGCACGATGCGCGCTTGGCCCCGTTCCGGTCGGTGCTTTCCTGTGGCCTCGCGCAGGCATGGGCAAGCGCGTCCGGAATGACCTTGAGGCTGATGCCCCTCCGGAAGTCAATTCGACGCATCAACAAACGCTTCAAGCATTCCTGAATCACAGCCTTGCTTCACGGCTTACATAGGAAAGCACTGAACCAGTGGGCGACGCCCCCTTGCCTATCCCCCACGTCAGAAGAAACCGTTGAACGGTGATCCTCGATTCGAAACTGGATCAGTGTTTTCTTAGCGCAATACCACCAGCGCATCGGCCGCCGCCACACCCTGGCCTGCCGCCCTGACCAGCACCGGATTGATGTCCATCTCGGCCAGACGATCACGCATCAGCCAGGCACATTCGGAAACCGCCACCAGCGTTTTCGCCAGCGCCTCCACATCACGCGGGGCGCGACCGCGCAGGCCGGAGAACACCGCCGAAGCGCGCAACTCGCCCACCATGTCGCGGGCATCGTCCAGGCCGAAGGGGGCGATGCGGAAGGTCATGTCACGCAGGGTCTCGGCCAGCACGCCGCCCAGTCCGAAGGCCACCACCGGACCGAACACCGCGTCGTTGACCACGCCGATGATGGTCTCCAGGCCATCGCCCACCATCTCCGAGACCAGCACGCCCGACAGCTTGGCATCGGGCGCCGCCTTTCTCGCATTGGCGGTCACTGCGGCGACAGCCACGGCCAGCTGCGCATCATCGGTGATGTTGAGGCGCACGGCGCCGATGTCGGTCTTGTGCGCGATATCGCGCGAGGCGATCTTCACCGCCACCGGGTACTGCATGCCTCGCGGCAGCCCCGCCGCCTGGGCATCCAGCGGCAGCAACACATCGCGCGTCACCGCCACACCGAAGCCTTCCAGCAGATTCTTCGATTCGTGTTCGTCCAGCGCCAGCTGGCCGGCCGGCAGCACCGGCAGGGCACGTGGGGCCACACGGTGCCCGGCCACCAGACGTTCACGGCGTTCCAGTGCCACCTGGTAGTCGGCCATGGTCGACATCGACAGCGCGATGCGCCGCGGCGACTGCAGGAAGGGCACTTTCGCCTCGGCAAAGAGCTGGCGCGCTTCGGTGGTGAGGGCGGGTGGCATGGCGGAGTACACGATGACCGGCTTGGTGCTGTCACCCACCGCATCCACCACGTGGCGCGCCGTGGCAGCGAAGGCAGGGCCAGTGCCGGTGAGGTGGAACACCGCCAACTGGTCGATGTTGTCATCGGCCAGCAGGGCGCGCAGCAGCGCCTTGTACTTGGGCGCATTGGGCTCGGTGACGAA
>CAIPGJ010000562.1 GCA_903864555.1 uncultured Pseudomonadota bacterium
ATCAACTGATTAAAAAGGACTTTGAAAGCCTTCGTGAAATTGCTACTGGACGCTTTCCCGCATCGCGCCCTGATGGCATGGGGGCCGTTCGCAAAGCTTGACCGCTCTCAACGGATACTGGCTGTGGCGCTTCTGGTGTCCGTGCTGCTGCATGCCGTGGTGCTGTCCATCCATTTCCAGTTTCCGGATACCTTGCGCAAGCTCACCACGGCCCCACCTTTGGAAGTCGTGCTGGTGAACGCCAAGCATCGTAACCGCCCGGTCAATCCCGATGTGCTGGCCCAGGCCAATCTCGACGGCGGGGGCAATACCGATGAGAACCGTCGTGCGCGTACCCCGCTGCCGGTGCTGCGCAGCGAGGAGCGCGGGGATGACGTGCAGCGCACCGCGCGTCGGGTGCAGGAACTGGAGGACATGCAGCGCCAGCTGCTCACCCAGATGAAGCCGTCCCCCGAGGGGGTGGCACAGAACAATTCCGTGCCGCGTCCGCAGGCCGAGCCTGAGCAACGCGTTTCCGGCAGGGACCTGGCCACGCGCGCCCTCGCCAGCATTCATCGTGAAGCCCAGATCGCGCGCGACGTCGAGGAATACAACAAGCGCCCACGCAAGCAGTTTGTCGGCGCGCGTGCCGCCGAGTACCGATTTGCACAGTATGCCGACGACTGGCGGCAGAAGGTCGAGCGTGTGGGCAACCTCAATTATCCCGGCGAAGCGCGCGGCCGTATCTATGGCAGCCTGCAGCTTGCCGTGAGCATCCGCTCCGACGGCAGCGTGGATTCCATCGAGATTCTGCGCCCATCAGGTTCTCCGGTGCTGGACCGGGCGGCCGAGCGCATTGTGCGCATGGCTTCGCCCTATGCCGCTTTTCCCGGTGATATCCGCAAGGACACTGACATCCTCATCATCACAAGGACCTGGCGCTTTGCCCCGGGTGACCAGCTCCACGGGGAGTAAGTCCGGGGGAAGGCCTGATCAGGTCCGGAACTTGAGGAAACTTGCGCTTACCCGAAGGGGTCGCTACTCAGGGGCCATGATCCCTTGGTCAGTGGCCCTGGACCACCACCCGCGTCCGCTTGGCGGTCTGGCGGTCAGCTGGCAGTGAAAAACGGCGCTGCGCGTAATCAAGCAGCAAAGCCGTGCAACGTTCCGCATCCAGTGCGCCGGTATCCAGGCGGAGCTCCGGCTGTAGCGGTGCCTCGTAGGGGTCGCCAATACCGGTGAAAGCCGGGATCAGCCCGTTGCGTGCCTTGCGATAGAGCTGTTTCGGGTCGCGTGCTTCGCAGACTTCCAGCGGCGTGCAGAGGTGGATCTCGTGGAACGCTGCTTCGAGCCGGGTGCGCAGGCGCTCCCGGCTGTCCCGGTACGGTGAGATGAAGGCGGCAATCACGATGTAGCCGGTGCCGGCAAACAGTGCGGCTACCTCACCGGCCCGACGCACGTTCTCGCGGCGGTCGGCTTCGGAAAATCCGAGATCGGCGTTCAGCGTCTCGCGCAACAAATCTCCATCCAGGATGAAACTGCGCCAACCTCGTTGCATCAGCGCGGCGTGCAGGCAGCCTGCCAGCGTGCTCTTTCCGGAGCCGGACAATCCGGTCATCCAGAGCACGCCGCCCAGATGCCGCGCAGGGCCGGTGCCGGACTGCTGCGGGACCGCCGGATCGGCAATGTTTCTCTTGCTGTGGTCGTGCCGCTGTGAGCTTCTCTGCCTTCCCGTCCCGGGCATGGCGATGTTGCTGCGGTTTACCTGCATGGTTCCTCCGCGTCGTAGCCCAGCAATGCACATTCGGGCATGGATGAAAGCTGTTGTGCCAGAGGGTCTGGCAGATGGCGCCGCGATTGTCCCGCCTTGCTCACGAAGGCCTGCGATGTCTGCCAGGCACGAAAGGCGGCATGGTCACTGCGCCCGGGTTCTGTCTGTGGCCGTTCGCCGGCAAAGCGGATTGGCGCATAGCGTGACTCGGTGCGCACGATGTCCTCGTGCCAGGCGAGCCCCAGCCAGCCCATGAGGGATCGCATCGCCTGGTAGTCATCCCTGAACAGGTCCTCATACCGGACGAAGCAGTGCCGGTCCGACGAGGGCCTGTCCAGCAGGAAGCGGGCATATCGTTGCCAGGCTGCAGGTGAATGATCGGCTGGGAGGGCGCCATCGAAGCGCTGACACAGCGAGCCAAAGGCATCGAAAGGACTGCGCAGGATGTAGATCACCCGGTGCGCGTTGGTGGCGGTCTCCACATCATGGAAA
>CAIPGJ010000563.1 GCA_903864555.1 uncultured Pseudomonadota bacterium
AGCTATCGCATGACGCGCAGGAGCCCGATGGTGACCCGGCTTGCCCCGAGGACCGAGATCATCGAGCGGCGGGTGCCATCCCTGGAAATGACCAGCTGAGGCATAGCCCTGGTGACACCGGCTCACGGGCGGCACTGTACCGCTTCGTGGCGCTGTGCGATGCTCGCGGCTTTCCTGCCCGCGGAAGCTGCCGGTGCACCTGTCTCTGAAACGTCTTGCCGCCGTCTTGAGCCCGGCACTGGCCCTGCTGCTGGGCGCATGCACCCTGCCAGCTCAGCTGCCCTCCGGCCCCGCCACCGCTTTTGCGCTCATGGGTGACACCCCGTACTCCAGCTTCGAGGCGCTGGCACTGGATCGCGTCATCGAGCAGATCAATGGCGAGGAACTGGCTTTTGTTGTCCATGTCGGCGACATCACTTCCGGCCGCGGCCCTTGCACCGATGCCTGGTTCCGGGAACGCAAGGCCCAGTTCGATCGTATCCGCCATCCCTTCATCCTGATTCCCGGCGACAACGACTGGACCGACTGCCACCGCAGCGGCATGGACCCGATGGAACGGTTGCAGCACTTTCGCAAGCTGTTCCTGCATGGCGACGAAAGCCTTGGCCAGCGCCGGATCAGCGTCGAACGCCAGCCTGCACAGGCTGGCCGCACAGCCTATCCGGAGCACATGCGCTGGGTGGCGGGCCGCATGCTGTTTGTCACGGTCAATGTCCAGGGCAGCAACGACAATTTTGGCCGCACCCCGCAGATGGACGAGGAGTACCGCCAGCGTTCAGGCGCCGTGCGTGATTGGCTGGAGGCATCGGCACAACGGGTGGTCGAGCGTAATCTGGCCGGCATGGTGATCCTGATGCAGGCCAATCCCCGCTTTGGCGCAGCCCGCCCCGGGGTCGATGATGGCGCCGAGAGCGCCACCGATGTCTATGCCGGCCTGCGCGGGCAATTGCGGCAGCTCACGACACGACTGGCCAGACCGGTGATGCTGGTGCACGGGGACACGCACCTGTACCAGCAGAACCGCCCGCTCAGGGACGAACAGGGGCGCACGCTGGAGCACTTCGTGCGGGTGGAAGTGAATGGCTCGCCCTTTACCGGATGGCTGCGCGGCCTGCTGCATGACAGCCGCAGCACGCCGGTATCGGTGCAGCCGGCTGATCCACCGCGGTAAGGGTCACGCCATCAGCGCGGTGCCGCGGCCTTGCCCGGAAACTGCCGCGCGATCTCCTCGCGGATGCGGGCGGCTCGGTTGTCCGGATTGGGATGGGTGGAGAGCATCTCGGGCTGACGGTTCGTCCCGGCGGCCCGGGCCAGCGCCTCCATCACCCCCAGCATGGCGTGCGGGTCGTAGCCGGCACTTCCAAGGATGCGCAGACCCAGTTTGTCTGCCTCCAGCTCATCGTCGCGCCCGTATTTCATGTTGATCATGCCGCCGACCAGCTGGCCGATCTGGGCGGTGGAGTAATCCCCCGAGCCGACCACGGCAGCACTGATGAGACCCTGCGTCAGTTGCTGCAGGGCCAGTTGCTCCGAAGAATGCCGCGCCATCACATGGCCGATCTCATGGCCCAGCACCGCGGCCACCGCCGCCTCACCCTTGAGGACCCGCAGCAGGCCTTCGGTGATGAAGATCGGCCCGCCCGGCAGGGCAAAGGCATTGATGGTTTTCCGGTCGGCCAGCACATGGAAGCTGAAGCGGTAAGGGGAATCGACCAGCCCGGCTGACTTCAGGAGTTTTTCGCCGATGGCCTTGACGGCGCGCGTCACGCGTTCGTCCCGCGACAGTCCCCCCATCTGCGCGGCCATCTCCGGCGCACTCTTCAACCCCAGGGCGACTTCCTGCTGCGGCGTCATCGCCACGCGTTGTTTCTCGCCGGTAAAGGGGTTCTCGGTGGTCTTGAAAAAGTAGGAACCGAGCGCGAATAGCGCAATCAGCGCGGCGATGATCAGTCTGCCCAATGTGGCACTCCCCTCAGACAGCCGGAACCAGGATCATTCGATGCTGCCGGATGACATGTCGAAATCGATGCATTGATCGGGTGCAAGCCTGCGCCATCAGGAGCGTGTGTCATCCATGGAATGTTCAAGCAGCGTCGCCATCGGGATGAAGCGCAGCACCTGCGCATGGGTGGCCTCCAGGACAACCTGCGGCGCCATGCCTGCCTTGTAGGCCTCCATCCAGCGCATGACATGCAGGCACCAGCGGTCGCCGGGCTTGAGACCGCGAAAGCGCACCTCGTCCTGCGGGGTCACCAGGTCATTGCCGCGGCTGACACTGAAATCGAGGAACTCCCGGGTCACCCGCACGCACACCAGGTGGGCCACACCCTCCACGCTGTGGCAGGCGCACCAGCCATCACGGAAATAACCTGTGAGGGGTGCATAGCTGCAGGCCAGCAGGGGACCGCCGAGGACATTCTTCTCGGGGTGGAGTTGCGCATTCATGGATCAGCATCCTTGCAGAGTTGGCAGGCCTGGCTGTCTGCTGCTTGCCGGCCGGGACATGCAGTTTGCCGCTGACCGGCCCTTGCGTCCACCCGCAGGCATTGCGCTGCGCGGAGACACAGACGCCGCCTCCGCCACCGGATGCCTGGATTTTCACGGTTATTATTATCACTTTTAAATGTGTATATCCATGCTTATTAACTAAATTGGATAATTGTTATCTCATTTATTGATTGACCATGATTGCATCCTGACAATCTGCCGCATTCGATAAACTATCTCTATCCTGCTATGACAGGTTGGCGTCTGCGGCGCAGTGCTCGTCAGACAGCACAAGATGAGATCCGAGGGAGCACATGGCTATCAAGACCTTGTATTCAGCGCTGGGACTGGCACCCGAGGCCTCCTACGACGACATCGAAGCAGCATTCGCGAAACTGAAACGCCAGTATCCGGAAACACTGCTGCAGAGCGACGAAGCCGCTCGCATACGATTCCAGGCCATACAACAGGCCCATGCCACCTTGCGCGACCCCGATTCCCGGGCGGCCTATGACCAGAGAATCTCCCGTGCCGGCATACGCACCGCCTCGACCGCGGATGGAATCGGCTCAACCGGCTGGCTGAGTACCCGCAATGCCATCATCCTGGGAGCGGTGACCATCATTGTTTCGGGCATGTGGTGGTACAACGCCCGGGAGAATGCGCGCCAGGAGGCCGAAATCGTGCGGCAGGCATTGCGGATCGCAGAAGAAGAGAAGCTGCGCAAGGCGGAACAGGAGGCACAGGAAGAAGCCCGGCGACAGGCGGCCTTCGAAGCCAGCCAGCAGCGCCAGGAGGAGAACCGGGAGCGCCAGTGGCGCCAGGAAGCGCAGCAGTCTGCGCGCCAGGTGGATGCCAACATGCGCAATGCCCAGGCCCAGGCCGAAGCCCAGCAACGCCGTGACAAGATGGAAGCCGACAACCTCCAGCGCCGCCTGCAGTCGGAACGCCAGCAGCAGGAACGGGAAGCCCAGATGCGGGTGCAGCGGGAGCAGGCCGA
>CAIPGJ010000564.1 GCA_903864555.1 uncultured Pseudomonadota bacterium
AAAACTCGGACAACTTTCCACCACCGAGATCGAATTCCCACTTTGGTACCTTTACGTGTCCTACCCGGTCGGCTTTCTGCTTGCGGCCAACTTTTGCCTTGAGAGCCTGATGGGCGAATGGTGCGGTGAACGGGTTCGGGTAGCAGGGGAGCAGCTATGATTGGCTTCATACTGCTTGCCATTTTGGCAATGGCACTCTCGGTGCCGCTTTTCCTGGTATTCGGCGCGGGCTCAGCAGCCATCGCTTTCGACGTGCTAGGGCTGCCCTTGCACACCCTGATGCAGGTCTCATTTGATGCAATGACCAAGCAGGTGTTGGTTTCCATCCCGATCTTCATCTTTGCCGGCGCCGTGATGCTTCATGGGGGCTCGGCTCGGCGACTGGTCGACCTTGGCATGGCTATGGTCGGTCACCTGCCTGGGGGAATGGCGGTTGCTCTGATACTCGCGATCGGCATCTTCAGCGCAATATCCGGATCCATTCTCGCTTCGATCGTGGCGATCGGCTCGGTCATGATGCCACCGATGATCGAGAAGGGCTATCCTAAGCCATTTGTTGTGGTGCTGACTGCCTCTGCCGCGCTGATCGATGCACTGATTCCACCAAGCAACACGGCGATCATTTTCAGCGCAATCACCCATGTTCCGGTTTCAAAGACCTTCGCAGCGGGCGTCTTTCCAGGTCTGGTTCTGATGGGGTTGCTGCTCGTCTATTCGATGTGGTATTGCCGGCACATTCCGCGCTCGCCGGTTTCGCCATGGGGCGTTAGGGTCCGTGCGCTTATTGCGGCCGGGCCGGCGCTCCTCTTGCCGGTACTGATCCTGGGCGGGCTTTATCAGGGTTTCATGACGCCAGCCGAATCGGCATCTGTAGCAAGCATTTACGCGATTATGCTCGGACTACTTGTTTATCGGGAACTAACCTGGCGGGGCTTCGAGCGATCGCTTCGGGCCACGGCCGAGACCACCACCGCAATTTTTGCGATCATCGCGATGGCCGTCTATTTTTCGATCATCCTCACCTACACCAAGACGCCCCAATCCATCATTGCGTTCTTCGTCGAGTACAACATCGGTCCGATTACTTTCATGTTGCTCGCTGGCCTCACTTTTCTGATACTTGGCACCTTCCTCGAGGTGGTGCCGGTCTTCTACCTGACCGTTCCGGTCTTCTACCCGCTCTGTTTGGCGATGAAAATCGACCCGCTACAGTTTTACGTTTACATGGTCGGGCTAGTCGGGTTGGGCATGCTGACACCCCCAGTCTGTGTCGGGCTCTATACCGCGTCGGCCGTGATTCGTGAACCCCCCAGCCATGCGTTTCGGGCGGTGCCGGGCTTCATGCTGGTCGGTCTCGTCTACGCAGGCATTGTATTGGCATTTCCTTGGCTGTCCATCTGGCTTCCCCGGTTCATGTGATATCCGGGTGGCTATTCATTGCCATCTGGCTAACGACGCTGATCCACCTGCTTGCCGGCCTCAACACGCCCGGCCTCTCCGGGGCATTGATGCTAGTTACGCTGATGGCGATAGCCTTCCCACTGGCAAGCCGCCACATTCAGATTCTGTTCGGCTTAATCGCGCTGGCCACCATCGCCGTGATCCTGCGTTCGGGTAATACGGAAACGATCATCTCCAGCCTTGCGTCAGCGGCCGTCATCGCGGCATTTCTTCCCACGTTGATCGTGATCCGGGTGGCAGTTGAGTCCAGCCCTACAATCCCGCGCATCCGCGAGCGGGTCTTAGACATGGATCGGTCCGAGCGAATGGCCTGGATGACCAGTGGTGCGCACCTTTTAGGGTCCATTGTCACGCTGGGATACGTTTCCGTCCAGCGACCGATGCTCCCTTGCGATCTCGAGCCCGACGAGGCCTTGCGGCTCGCCGAGTGCGGGACGCGCGGACTGGGACTTGCCGTTGTGTGGTCACCGTTTTTCGTCGCGACCGCTGTTGCTAGCCAACTCGTGCCAGGCGTGCCGGCATGGATGATGATAGTAATCGGTCTGGGTCTAGCCGCAATTGGCGGGCTAATTGCTCACCTCATGTTTAATCGAAGTCTGGGAGTAGAGGGTATTGTGCGCGCGCTGAAGCGACTCCTACCCACCGTTCCCCCAGCGCTGATTCTGGTGGGCAGCGTTGCAGTTTGCAGTTCAGTCACTGGCTGGAGCGGACTCCAATCGGTTGTACTGATGGTGCCCCTGCTGTGCATCGGTTTTCTGCTGTGGCGCACGCCTCTTCGCCTAGGTGAAGCCATGGGCAGGATTGTTGAAGGCTCTGGGAAAATGGGCGATGAGTTGCTGATCATGACTGGCTCGATGGTATTTGCGGGGTCGATCGCGGGTGCTCAGCTGCCTGATGGGCTGAGACAGATCCTGCTGGGTCTGATCGAATGGCCCAGCCTACTGATCCTCGCTGAGGTCACCACGATCGTCGTACTGGGTGCGATCGGTGTCCATCCGATGATCACGGCTTCGATGCTGATCCCCGCGACCCTATTGCTCGAGGCGCAGATTGCCGCGCCGATTCTTGCGCATATCATCGTGCTTGCCTGGGCCTTGAACAGCACCACCTCGGCCTGGACTCTGCCGGTCGTCGTGACTTGCAATGCATTCGGTGTGCCGTTGCGCTCGCTGGTGCTGGGTCGCAACATCGCATTCATCATAATTTTCGGACCGCTTGCATGTGCTGCGCTAGGCATGCTGAATCGCCTGTTGACCTAAACGATAAGACAAATGCCCCGCCTGATCATTGATGACTGAAGGACGTTTCACTGACCTGAGTTTAAAAACTGATCCAATTTGAGCGAGTGAGACTTTATGTTTTTATCCTTCGCAAGGAATAAGTTATACCCAAAGGGGTTAGATTAAAGCCCAAGCAGATTGAGAATAAGGTTGGTCAAGGTAAAGATGTGCTGAGTTTTTGAAGAGAGGCCGGTGTTACCGACAAGTCTTACTAAAGTTGAAGGCGTAAGTACGAGGGGATGAAGGTTGACCAAGCCAAGCGCTTGAAGCAAAACCACCTTAACCCAGCTCATAGCTGCCTAAAAGCAAGGCTGATAATGCCTTGCACTTGAAGTTTATTCACACCCATTCCAACACCACAGAAGGTACATCAGAGATTGAGTTTGCAATGAAATCAGTTAGACTAATTATTTATCCGACTTAGATTGGATAACCACTTAGCTCAGGTCACC
>CAIPGJ010000565.1 GCA_903864555.1 uncultured Pseudomonadota bacterium
CAGATTCCGGATAGGGCATTATCGCACTTCAAGCCTATTTCTCCCCGATGGGGTTTGGCGGCCGGCGTACTCAATGCAATAATTGCAGCATGCATCGAGTGAACCTGCCGCCCATGGTCGCGGGCAGCCCGATGCCCGGTAGAGGCTGCGCCATGCACGCCCTGCCGCCCGAATTCTGGCATCCCGGCTTCATGAGAACTTACAGGCAGAAAAATGCTGCTGATGATCGATAATTACGACTCCTTCACCTACAACCTTGTGCAGTACTTTGGTGAGTTGGGTGCAGATGTACATGTCGTGCGCAATGACCAGGTGTCGCTGTCCGATATCGAAGCGTTGAAGCCTGAACGTATCGTGGTCTCCCCGGGCCCGTGTTCGCCCGCTGAGGCGGGGATATCCATACCGGCCATCACACATTTCGCAGGGAAACTTCCCATCCTTGGCGTGTGCCTGGGCCATCAGGCCATTGGACAGGCATTCGGTGGCAAAGTCATACATGCCAAGACCTTGATGCATGGCAAGACTGCGCTCATCGAGCATGATGCAGCCGGGGTATTCGCCGGGCTGCCCTCGCCATTTACCGCGACCCGCTACCATTCACTGGCTGTTGACCGGGTGAGTCTGCCGGACTGCCTTGCAGTCACCGCCTGGACTGAAGATGGCGAAATCATGGGTTTGCGGCACCGCCAGCTGGCAGTTGAGGGGGTGCAGTTTCATCCCGAGTCGATCCTTACCGAACACGGGCATGCCATGTTGAAGAATTTTCTGTCTGTGAGTGCGTGAGTTCGGACAGCCACTCCGAAACCCAGCGTACAAGGATGAATGCCATGTCTATTTCTATGACGCCTCAGGAAGCACTCACGCGCATCATCGAGCATCGCGAGATCTTCCATGATGAGATGCTTAGCCTGATGCGGGCCATCATGAGCGGCGAGATGTCTCCGGTGCTGATCGCAGGGCTGACCATCGGCCTTCGTGTCAAGAAGGAGACCATAGGCGAAATTGCTGCCGCAGCCCAGGTGATGCGCGAACTGTCCTCGAAAGTCGTGGTGAGGGATCCGGGCAATCTGGTGGACATCGTTGGCACCGGCGGAGATGGTGCGCACACCTTCAACATATCGACTGCCGCCAGCTTCGTCTGCGCAGCGGCGGGTGCCCGTGTGGCCAAGCATGGCGGCCGCGCTGTTTCCTCGCAGTCTGGCAGTGCAGACATGATGGAAGCACTCGGCGTGAACATCAACCTCACCCCGGAACAGGTGGGCCGCGGGATAGACGAGGTCGGCATCGGCTTCATGTTTGCTCCGAATCATCATGCGGCCATGAGGCATGCTGCCCCGGTCCGCAAGGAACTCGGGGTACGCACCATTTTCAACATACTTGGTCCTCTGACCAACCCGGCCAGTGCGCCGACCCAGGTGCTGGGAGTGTTTCACCCGGACCTTGTGGGGATACAGATCCGGGTGTTGCAGCGATTGGGCTCTCGTCATGCGATTGCAGTGCATGGCGATGACGGTCTGGACGAAATATCGATTTCCGGCCCAACGCTGATCGGAGAGCTGAAAGCCGGGCAGATAACCGAGTACACCGTGGAGCCGGGGCGCTTCGGTCTGCCCATACACCACATTGACAGGATAAAAGTCTCGAATGTGACCGAGTCGCGAGCCATGGTCATGTCGGCCCTTGAAAGCCGTGCAGGGGCGCCCAGGGACATCGTGGCATTGAACGCCGGGGCGGCGATCTATGTGGCTGGCAGGGCTGCCAGCATGGAAGAAGGTGTGCGACTGGCGCTGGAAGCCATGGCCAGCGGCGCGGCCCGCGAAAAACTGGAGCAGTATGCGAAGTTCACGCAGGCGCAGGCACGGTGAGCGCATGAGCGACATCCTCCAGCGGATATTGGCGGTAAAGCAGGAAGAGATCGCAGTTGCGCGTGCCGAGTGCAGCCTGGAAGCCATGAAGGATCGTGCCCTTGCCGCGCCCCAGGTCAGGGATTTCGAATCCGCGATCAGCGCCCGCGTCACCGCTGGTAATCCTGCAGTCATCGCGGAGATCAAGAAAGCAAGTCCCAGCAAGGGGCTGCTGCGGGAGTCCTTCGATCCTGCGGCCATTGCTGCAAGCTATGAACAGCATGGTGCCAGTTGCCTCTCGGTGCTGACTGACCGGCAATTTTTTCAGGGGAGCCCCGATTATCTTGAGTCGGCGCGTGCTTCCTGCAAGCTTCCTGTCTTGCGCAAGGACTTCATGGTTGATCCCTACCAGGTCTTCGAGGCCCGGGCGATGGGAGCCGACTGTATCTTGCTCATTGTCGCGGCATTGGAGGACGAGGTAATGGCCGAGCTCGAATCGGTCGCGCTGAGTCTGGGCATGTCTGTCCTGGTGGAAGTACATGACCAGGACGAACTGGTTCGGGCACTGCGCCTCAAGACACCTTTGCTGGGCATCAATAACCGGAACCTGCGGACTTTCGAAACGCGCCTGGAAGTCACTCTTGACATGCTGCCTGGCATCCCCAAGGAGCGGGTGGTTGTGACTGAAAGCGGAATCGCCAATCGAGGCGATGTGGACCGTATGCGGTCCTCCGGGGTACTTGGTTTTCTGGTGGGAGAGGCATTTATGCGAGCTCCCAATCCAGGAGTGGCCCTTAAGCAATTGTTTTTCTGAGAGATATTCTTCCGGGGGGGGCGGCTTGACAGGCCTGTTGCGTAAACGCGACAACGGGTCAGAAAAGGCAGAGGATTCCGTGTTTTCCGTTGCTGTCAGCATTGTCTGACAGCAGAATCACGTCAAGCCTGAGTTTTGGCTTAAAAGCGGGCGGCCTGATTAACCACCCACTCACACATTCAAGAGGAGAAGTACTCGATGAACAAGAAACTGATGGCTGTTGCCGTTGCCGGCGCCTTTGCCGTGCCGACCCTGGCAGTTGCGCAAGTGACCGTGTCCGGCAAGCTGGGCATTCAATTGACCAACGTCAAGATCAGCGACGGTATTGCTGCAGTACGGGCTGGCGCGCCTTCCAGCAGCAATTTCGTGAACGACAACGCGTCGATCATCCGCATCGGCGCCCGTGAAGATCTGGGCGGCGGCATGGAAGCCTTCGGCCAGTACGAAATCCGCCCGAACCTGGACGGTAGCGCCGGTACGGGCACGGCTGGTGCTTCGAACGCCGGCGCCCTGCC
>CAIPGJ010000566.1 GCA_903864555.1 uncultured Pseudomonadota bacterium
CGACTGGATCATGGGCGACCTGCTCAAGCAGGTGACCTTCGATATTTCCGGCAAGGCGGTCAGCCTGACGGTCATGCACCTGTATGGCGCGGCCGTGATCGGCCTGGTCCTGACGGCGCTGATGGTGGTGATCACCGAGTACTACACCGCCACTGAATACGGCCCGGTGCGCCACGTCGCCCAGGCCTCCACAACCGGTCACGCCACCAACATCATTGCTGGCATCGGCGTGTCGATGAGATCCTGCGCCTGGCCCGTGCTGGCGGTCTGCGCTTCGATCTGGTTCGCCTATGACCTGGCCGGTCTGTACGGGATCGCGATTGCGGCAACCTCCATGCTGTCCATGACTGGCATCATCGTGGCTCTGGACGCCTACGGCCCCATCACCGACAACGCTGGCGGCATTGCCGAAATGGCGAACCTGCCCGAGTCCGTGCGTGCCATCACCGATCCGCTGGATGCCGTGGGTAACACCACCAAGGCTGTCACCAAGGGTTATGCCATTGGTTCGGCGGGCCTGGCCGCCTTGGTGCTGTTTGCCGACTACACACACGCTCTGGAGCATGCTGGCCAGACCCTGTTGTTCGACCTTTCCGACCACAAGGTGGTGGTCGGCCTGCTGATTGGCGGCCTGATTCCTTACCTGTTCGGCGCCATGGCCATGGAAGCGGTCGGGCGTGCCGCTGCCTCGGTGGTGGTTGAAGTACGCCGCCAGTTCAAGGAGATTCCCGGCATCATGGAAGGCACCAGCAAGCCCGAGTATGGCCGCGCCGTGGACATGCTGACCAAGGCTGCCATCAGGGAAATGATCGTCCCCTCGTTGCTGCCAGTGCTGGTGCCCATCGTCGTGGGTCTGGTACTCGGACCGCAGGCGCTGGGCGGCGTGCTCATGGGGTCCATCGTGACCGGCCTGTTCGTGGCGATCTCGATGACCACTGGTGGTGGCGCCTGGGATAATGCCAAGAAGTACATTGAAGATGGCCATCATGGCGGCAAGGGTTCCGACGCCCATAAGGCGGCAGTGACCGGCGACACCGTTGGCGATCCTTACAAGGACACTGCGGGCCCCGCCATCAATCCCTTGATCAAGATCATCAACATCGTTGCATTGCTCATCGTTCCCCTGATCGTTTAATCGTTCAGGGCACTACGGCAGTACGGCGGGTCTTGAGTGAGATTTCACGAAAGGCTCGCCGCCCTTGTCTCCGGCAGGCGCTCTCCGCAAGCACTATGTCAGGACGGCGCGCAGCGGCAGATGGCCGGGGATAACGCAGGCGCCCTGCGTTGTTATGAGGCAGCCCTTCAGCATTCACCGAGCTTCCCACCCGCCCTGCACGGTGCGGGTGTCATTGCACTTTGCGAAGGCCGTATAGCCGACGCCTGCAGGCTGTTGGGCGATGCTGCACGGGCTGACCAGAGTGACGTGCAGATCCAGTATGACCTGGCCGAGGCCTGCCGTCTGGGTCTGGACTGGAAGGCCGCCGCCGACCAATACCAGCGTGTGCTGGATGCAAGGCCCGGCATTCTGGCGGCCCGGCAGGGATTTGCCGAGAGTCTCCTGCGCCTGGGCCGGCACGAGGATGCGCGCGAGCCTTGCCGGCTGGCACTTGAGGCCGGGCCGAACGACCCGCGCAGCCTGCTGCTCGCTGCCGAAATGGCCATGCACCTGGACGTCCCCTCGCTCGCCGAGCGTCACGCCCGCGATGCCATGTTGCTCGATCCCTCGGACCGCCGGGCTGGCAAGTGCGTGGTGCAGGCACTGATCGCGCAGCAGCGCCATGACGAGGCAGAGGAATTGCTGCTCCCCCTTCTGGACCCCGTCGATCAGGACACGCAGCAGTTTCTTGTGGAGCTCGTCGCTGGCAGGGCCCGGTTGGACCCTTCGTTTGATCCAGTGGTGGCTTCGGCAACTCCCGGCGTTGCTGCTGCGATTGCAGAGCGGCCTTCCTTTTCCATCATCATCTGTAGCGTGGATCGGGCCAAATTTGATGCCGTGGTTGGCAACTACAGGACCTTGCTCGGGGGCTCGGTCGAGATTATCGGCATCCACGATGCGCGCTCACTGTGCGAAGGCTACAACCGTGGGACCAGGCAGGCCAGGGGCGATCTGCTGGTGTTTTCACACGATGACATCGAAGTGCTGACACCGGATTTTGGCGAGCGTTTGAAGCACCACCTGTCTGTGCATGACGTGGTGGGAGCGTGCGGCACGAACCGGCTGGTGAAGGGGGAGGCCGCGGGACACTGGATGGGAGCGGGCTGGCCGCATCTGCGCGGACTGGTTGCACATCACTATCCGTCCTGGCACGAAATGGCCGGCTGGTATCGCGTCCTGGTGCTGGACACCCTGGATGAACCTGCCAGTGGCGGTCTCCAGGGCCTGGACGGCATGTTCATGGCGGCGCGGCGCGAGGTGCTTGAGCGCTGCCGTTTCGACGAGGATACCTTCGATGGCTTCCACTTGTATGACCTCGATTTCAGCTTTTCCGCTTATCAGGCAGGCTTTGATGTAGCGGTGTTCCGTGACATCAGCATGATCCACTACACCTACGGAGAGAGCCCCGGTTATCAGCAGGCCTTCGAGCGCTATCAGGCGCTCTTCGAAGCCAAGCACGCCGGCAGCCTGGTCAGTCCGGCTTTCGTGTCGCGCCGGTTCATCCCGGCGCTGTGCCGGACAAAACGGCAGGTTCGCAGATTCTGCGAGGATCTGCTGACCACCCGCCGCAAGGCGGCCGGAATCCGGATGCCCGACTGAGCCTGTTCAGCCCAATTTTCGCCGGACAGGCAGCAGCAGGCTTGCGCGGTGGCCGGCTGTAAAATGGCGGCTTCCATGGCAGGCAATCAGAGGGCTTGATCCGAGAAATGCCCCCGATTGCCTTCCGCCGTTGATTACCTGTTGACCAGAGAGGGGAGCAATCCATGAGCGCAGCGAGCAATGCCGCACCCGCACACGGGAGTGGCCAGACCGATGAGCAGCGCATGCTGCAGGATGCCGTCACCACCTTCGTGGCCCGCGCCACCAGCCTGAAGCGCGTGCGTGCCTTGCGTGGCACTGAGCCCGGCTATGACCGCAAATTGTGGGAACAGCTCGCCGAGCAGGGATGGCTGGGCATCGTCATACCCGAACAGTATGGCGGCCAGGGACTGGGTTTCACCGAGATGCGGGCTGTGGCCGAAGGCCTCGGCGGCGCGCTGATTCCCGAGCCCGTGACTGCCTGCGCGGTGCTGGCGAGCCGTGCCCTGCTTCATGGTGACAATGAGGCCCTCAAGAAGAAATTGCTGCCGCAGATGGCCCAGGGGCGGCTGATCGTGTCGCTGGCCTGGCAGGAGGGTGACACCGGCACGGACCTCGCGCCGAAGCTGTCTGTCACGAAGAGTGCTTCGGGCCTGGTGCTCAATGGGCAGAAATGCTTCGTCACGCCGGCATCGGGCGCCGACGGCTTCCTGGTGACCGCCAGCGAGGGCGGCAGGACCGCCATCTACTACGTGGCGGCTGGCACTGCGGGCATCACCATCACCCTCGACAAGCGCGCCGACGGCAGTTCCTTCGGGCGCATGAACTTCAAGGACGTCGTGGTTACTGCCGATGCCGTTGCCGCTTCGACACAGGCTGGTGATGCTGCGCTCAGTCGTGCCATCGATGAGGCGACGGTGATGGCCAGCGTCGAGCTTTACGCGGTGACCTGCAAGGCGCTGGACCTGACCTTCGATTACATGAAGACCCGGGTGCAGTTCGGCAAGCCCATCGGCAGCTTCCAGGCGCTGCAGCATCGCGCGGTGGATCTGTGGATACAGAAGGAACTGGCTTCGGCCATCGTCGATGAGGCAGTGCGGGTGCTGGACCAGCCCTATGACAAGATGCGCGTGTCGGAAGTGGCAAGCCGCGTGAAATCGCGCTGCTCGGATGCCGGCATCGACCTCACCCGCGACTGCATCCGCCTCCACGGCGCCATCGGCTTCACCGACGACTACGACGCCGGCCTGCACCTGCAGCGCGCGGTCGTGCTGCAGGCCTGGCTGGGCAATGGCGCCGAGCACCGTCGCTGCTTTGATGCCACGCGCGCGTTGCACGAGCGGACTGAACTGGACAGCGCCGGCATCCTGGCGCAGATCAAGCCGGCCAGGCTTCCCGGTGAACCGGGTGAGCGGCCGAAAGACACCGACTGGAACGCGCTCACCGACGAGGAGTTCCGCTACGAGGCCATTGCCTACTACGAAAAGCACTATCCCAAGCACCAGCTGTTCATGCTCAAGCGCCCGCGCAAGCACAACATCTACGACTACATGAAGGTGTGCTCCGATCACGGCTGGCTGGCTCCGAACTGGCCGCGCGAGTGGGGTGGCATGGAGTTGTCCGCCTCCAAGCAGGTGATCCTGTTCGAGGAGCGCGAGCGCATCGGCGTGTCGCGGGTGCTGGAGCACGGCCTCAACCTGCTCGGCCCGGCGCTGATGAAATTCGGCACCGAGGAGCAGAAGCAGAAGTACCTGCCCAAGATCCTCTCGGTGGATTACATCTTCTGCCAGGGCTATTCGGAGCCCAACGCCGGCTCCGATCTGGCCAGCCTGCAGACCAAGGCCGAACTGGATGGGGATCACTATGTGGTGAATGGTTCCAAGATCTGGACTTCCCTGGCACAGGACGCCAACCACATGTTCCTGCTGGCACGCACCGATCCGGATGCCAAGCGCCAGGCCGGCATCAGCTTCTTCATCCTCGACCTGAAGACGCCGGGGGTGACCATCAAGCCGATCACCAACATCACCGGTGAGCCCGAGTTCTGCCAGTGCTTCTTCGACAATGTGCGTATCCCGAAGGAGAATATCGTCGGCGGGTTGAACAATGGCTGGACGGTTGCCAAGGGCCTGCTTGGTTTCGAGCGCCTCAACAGCGGCAGCCCGCGCCGCCCGCAGTACCCGATGAACAAGACGCGTGAGATCGCCAATGCCCGCGGCCTGTGGGAGGACGCCGAGTTCCGTTCCAAGTACACCAGGCTGGAACTTGATGTGTCCGATCTGGCGCTGCTCTATCAGCGTTATGCCGACTTGATCTCGCGCGGCGAAACCCCGGGGCCGGGCATGTCCATGCTCAAGATCTGGTCGTCGGAGACCACCATGCGCATGAACGCATTGATGATGGAAATCGCTGGATCCTCGGGCTGCCTGGCCTCGGAGAAGGTGGCGTTCGGCGAGGATGGCAGGGTCAAGGTGAACATCATGGGCTCCTTCTACATCCTGTTTCCGGCCACCATTGCCGCCGGTGCCAACGATATCCAGCGCAACATTCTGGCCAAGCGTGCGCTTGGCCTGCCCTGATGCACGCAGAAAGGATAAGCAGATGAACATGACCCGCAAGACCGGCGCCGTCCTCGGCGCCCTGCTGGCCTGCCTTTACGCCGGCATCCCGCAGGCTCAGGCTCAGGCGCAGAAGGGGGCCGAGCCCTATCCCAACAAGCCGATCCGCTTTCTGGTGGCCTCCATCCCCGGCGCAGCCAGCGATGTGGTGGTGAGACTGGTGGCTCCCAGGGTGTCGGAGCGACTGAAGCAGTTACTGGTGATCGAGAACCGCGGCGGCGCCAACGGCATTCCGGCACTCAACGCGGCAGCCCAGGCTGCACCGGATGGCTACACCATCCTCAACTCCGGCAATCTGCTGGTCCTGAATGGTGTCACGGGCAAGCTGTCCTATGACATCCGCAAGACCTTCGACCCGATCGTGCTGCTGTCTTCGCAGCCCTACATCCTGATATCCCACCCGTCACTGTCGGTCGGTTCGGTGAAGGAACTGGTGGCGCTGGCCAAGGCCAAGCCGGGTGCCATCAGTTACGGCTCATCCGGACTGGGTGCGGTCAACCACCTGGGCATGGCCTTGTTGGCCAACCGCACCGCGACCGACATGGTCCACGTGCCCTACAAGGGCAATGCCCAGGCCATCCCGGACCTGCTGAGTGGCCGCATCCAGCTCCTGTTTGCCTCCGGTCCCAGCGCGGCACCGCACATCAAGAGCGGCAAGGTGAGGGCGCTTGGCGTGTCCAGCCTGAATCGCTCGACGGCCTTCCCCGACCAGCCGACCGTATCTGAAACGGTGAGCGGCTTCGAGCTGACCAATTCCTATTCGGTTTACGCGCCGGCGGGCACGCCGCAGGCCATGCTGCAATTGCTCAACAAGGAATTCACCGACGCTGCCAATGCGCCGGATGTGAAGGCCAAGCTCACCCCGGATGGCATGGAAATGGGGCCGGGCACTTCCCCGGCTGCCCTCAAGCAGGCCTTCCTGAAGGAGTATGAGGTGTGGGACAACTTCATCAAATCAAGCGCGCTGAAGCTGGGTGATTGAGTGGTGGCTGTCAAGGCCATTATTGTCGTTTTAGATATGACGGCCAGACGGCTAATAAATCATTCGCTTGATTGTGATCATCGTCATTGGGTCGATGGGGTGGCCAGGGGAGTGATTTCGCTGGCCTTGTTGCTGGCGCCCGTGATGGCGGCAGCCCAGGATGCCTTCCCGGCACGCCAGGTGCGCCTGGTGGTGCCGGTCGAGGCCGGTGGTGCCACAGACGTCCAGGCGCGCATGTTTGCTGCCGAGTGGGCGAAAGGTCTGGGTGGCCAGCCTGTCATCATCGACAACCGGCCGGGTGCCGGCGGGGCCATCGGCGCGGACGTGGTGGCGAAATCCCGGCCCGATGCCCATACCGTCTGTTTCTGCTCCACCAGCCAGCTGGTGCTGCTGCC
>CAIPGJ010000567.1 GCA_903864555.1 uncultured Pseudomonadota bacterium
TGCAGCGCGGATGATGTCGTGCAATCTTGTCACCCGCACGATCCCACCGCGCTTGATGCATCCAGCCTCTTTCGCCACAATGCCCCTCCCTCCCACCTGGATACCCGGTGCCCCATGCCCGCAGCCAATGACCCAAACGCCAATTCCTTCATCAACGGCCTGACAGGCTTCAGCCAGGGCTATCGCAATGCCGCCCTGCCCGATGAGGCGCTGCGCCGCTCCATCGATGCCATCACCGACACCATTGCCTGCGCCGTGCTGGGGGCGCGCCAGCCACTGGAGCAGCGCCTGCGCCGCGCGCTGCTGGGCCATCAGGCCGGCAAGAAGGAACTGGGGGAAGTGCTTTCCCCGGCCAGCCTGAAGAAGGTCGGTACCGATGCGCAGGGCAGCGTGGCGCTGTACCTGGGCACCCTGGCCCATGCCGCCGACTTCGACGACATCAGCCACCCGGCTTACTGCCATGCCAGCGCCCTGCTGCTGCCCGGCCTGCTGGTGCGCGCCGCCGTCACCGGCCGCAGCGGCGCCGATCTTGTTCGCGCGCATATCTTCGGCTTCGAGGTGCTGGGCCAGCTCGGCCGGCGACTCAATCCCCAACACTACGAACGCGGCTGGCATGCCACGGGCACGCTGGGCACGGTGGCCGCGACCGCGGCGCTGTGCCATCTGGAGAACTTCAGCGCCGAGGCCACACGCACGGCGCTGGGCATCGCCGCCTCGCTCGCGGGTGGCGTGCGCGAGAACTTCGGCACCATGACCAAGCCGCTGCATGCGGGTCTGGCGGCGCGCTCGGCCATCCTCGCCACGCGCCTGGCCGCCGAAGATTTCACCAGTGCAGCCGACGGCATCGAGGGCAAGAACGGTTACTTCAAGGTGCTGGGCGGCAGCGCCCAGCCCAAGTACCGCAAGGACTGGGGCGCACCGCTGGAGATCATGACCGAGCACGGCATCGGTCTGAAGGCCTTCCCCTGCTGCGCCGCGACGCATCCGGCCATCGACGCGGCCATGGCCGTCCGGAAGGCGCTGGGCAATCCCGCCCATGGCGAGATCGAATCGGTGCGCGTGGGCGCGACACGCCTGTCGCTGGAACCCCTGGCGCATGACGATCCGCACGACGCGCTGCAAGCCAAGTTCAGCATGCCCTATGCCGTGTCCACCGCCCTGTGCGATGGCATCGTCAACCAGCACAGCTTCACCGAGGCGCAGGTGCAGCGCGCCGACATCCGGGCCCTCATGCAGCGCGTGACCTGGGGCGTGGATGAGCGCGTCGCCGATGACACCGAGTTCGCTGCCATCGTCGAGGTGAAGCTGAAGTCAGGCAAGACACACACCCAGCGCATCGACGTCGCCAGTGGCAAGCCGGGCAACTGGCTCACGCCTGAAGCTGTCCGCGGCAAGTTCGAGGACTGCCTGGGGGAGTCAGCGAAGGGCGCGCAGGGGAAGGCCTTGTACGAAAATGCGCGTGGTCTGTATCAGTCAGGCTCCATGGACGCCCTGCAGGTATCCCTGGCTAACTGCATTGCGGCGGAAGCTGCCTGAAACGGCTGACCGTGCGGCCCGCCGGTCAGCCTCACCGTCCCTGAGTATGGGGCGGCCGGCAAGGCCTGTCTTGCGCCTTCCCTAATCCTCCAATTTGATGCCGGCTTCCTTGACTACCCGGTTCCAGCGCACCACCTCGCTTTCGATCTGCTGCTGGAACTGGGCCGAGGTGCTGCCCACGACTTCACTGCCATCGGCTTCCAGGTTCTGGATGATGTCGGGCATTTTTGCCACCTGCACGAACCAGCCATTCAGCCGGTTGATGATCTCCGGTTGCGTACCGCGAGGCGCGGAGAAGCCCATCCAGGTAGTGTAGTTGTATTCGGGTATGCCGCGCTCGGCGATGGTGGGCACATCGGGCAGCAGACGCGAACGCTTGTCACTGGTGATGGCCAGTACCCGCACCTTGCCTGCCTTGAGCAGGGGCATGGTCACGGCGATCAGTGCCGCGGTGGCGTCCATGCGCCCGCCCATCATGTCCACGAGAATGGGCGCGGTGCCCTTGTAGGGGAAGAAGGTGACCTTCGTGTTGGTGAGGCTGTGCATCCAGGCACCAATCAGATGGGCGCCCCCGCCGGAACCGGTGGTGGCATAGTTGATGCGGCCGGGGTTGGCGCGGGCGTAGGCGATGTACTCCTCGAAAGTCTTGGTCGGGAAATCCGGCCGCACCAGCAACAGTTGAGGTTTCTTGCTGAGCAGCGAAATCGGCGCGAAGTCCTTGAGCACGTCGATTTCGAGCCGGGGATACAAGGCCGGAAAAATGGTCACGCCGGCGGTGACCGCCAGCAGCGTGTAGCCATCAGGGGCCGACCGGGCGACATGGATTGCGCCGATGGTGGTGCCGGCGCCCGGCTTGTAATCCACCACGAATTTCTGCCGCGCAAGCTCTGTCATCTTGCCCGCATACAACCGGGCCTCGATGTCATTGGGTCCGCCCGGGGCCTGGGCCACGATGACGGTCACCGGGCGTGCCGGCCAGGCCGCCGTTGGTTGCGCACCGGCCATTGTCGAAAGCCCTGCAGCACAGGCCGCAAGCGCAAGGATGCAGAAACGCGTGCTCGTTACCATTCTCGCTCCTCCTGATTGTCAGACGGCTTGTTCCGCCTGTTTGCCACGATCTCCGCCGTGCACTCGAAGAATAATCCATTTCGGCCGGACAGCCATGCTCAGGGCGACTTGATATAACCTCTGGCCTTGCACGGACAGCCATGAGGCGGCCTTGAGCGCCGAAAAAAATCAGACCGGCTGCCCGCATCTCCAAGGAGGAGCATTGCAAGTGCCATCAGCGAACGCCAATCGTCAAGCGCCCGAGCTTCCCCTGCACGGCCTGCGCGTGCTCGACCTGTCCACCGTCGTCGCCGGCCCTTATGGCGCGGAAATGTTCGGCGAGCTGGGCGCCGATGTCATCCGCATCGAGCCGGTGGGCGCATCCGCCTCGCCGGCCCCGGCCGTGGATGCCCTGATTTCCGAATCCGAAGGCTTCCTGTGGGCGCTGCAAAAGAACAAGCGCGCCATCTGCATGGACCTCAAGCACCCCGAGGGCCTGGCCCTGTTCATGGACCTGGTGCGCCAGAGCGACGTCGTCTGGGACAACTTCCGCCCCGGCGTGACCGAACGCCTGGGCATCGATTACGCGAAGCTGAAGGCCATCAACCCGCGCATCATCACCTGCGCCATCTCCGGTTACGGCAGCGAAGGCCCGTGGAGCCGCGTCGGTGCCTATGACATCACGGTGCAGGCGCTATCGGGCGTGATGAGCATCACCGGCAGCGGTGAACCCGGCTCGGAGCCGGCGCGCTGGGGCGTGCCCATTGGCGACATCGCCGGCGCGCTGTATGGCGTGATCGGCGTGCTGGCCGCGGTGGAGGAACGCAGCCGCACCGGCACCGGCCAAAACGTGGAGATTGCGCTGCTCGACGTGCAACTGGCGCTCAACTGCTATCGTGTGCCGCAGGTGTTCGGCACCAATATCGACTTCGCCCCGGCCTCCCCGCGCAAGGGCGGTGCCGGCACAGTGCCCTACGGCCCCTTCCGCTGCGGCGACGGCAAGTGGGTATCCATCGGGCCATCGAGCAATTTCTGGGGCGCCTTCTGCCAGGTGATGGGCCATCCCGAACTGGAGAAAGACCCGCGCTTTGCCACCATCGGCGACCGCCAGAAGAACCAGCCGGCACTGGATGCATTGCTGGAGACCATCTTCCTGGAACGCCCCTCGGCTGAATGGGAAGCCGGGCTGCTGGCGGCGCAGATCCCCTTCGGCCCGGTGCTGGACATCGCCGGCGCCTTCGCCCATCCGCAGGCTGCCGCGCGCGGCATGCGCGTGGACCTGCAGAACGAGGCCGGACGACGCGGGCCGGTGGCCGGCACGCCGCTGCGCTTCGAAGGGGAAGCCACGCGTGCGCAGCATCCGCCGGCACTGTCGGGGACAGACACCGCCGCAGTACTGAAGGAACTGGCCGCGCTCGACGATGCCCGCATCGGCGACCTGGCCGCCAAGGGCATCATCGGCACGCGGCAGGTTGCCGGCCAGCGCCCCAGCCGCACTGCGAATCAGGCTCAAGGCAGCGCTGCTACCAACACCGTGTCCGCGCTCGTAGCCGGACTCGCGCGCCGCCCCGGCCCCCTCAACGGCGTGCTGGTGCTGGAGATGTGCGGCGATGAACCGGCCGGCACCATGGGCACACAGATGCTCGCCGACCTGGGCGCCACGGTCATCAAGCTGGAGCGCATCGGCAAGGATGGCGCGCCCACCCAACCCGTCTCTCCGGTGCCCGAGCCCCTCGCCTATTACTGGGGCATGAACCGCAACAAGCTGTCGCTGTCACTGGACCTGAAGTCCGAAGCGGGCCGCCAGTTGCTGCACCAGCTCGCGGCGAAAGCCGATGTGATCTACGACAACTTCCGACCCGAGGTGATGCAGCGCATGGGTGCCGACCCGGCCACGCTGAAAGCCATCAACCCCGCGCTCATCTGCTGCTCGGTCACCGGCTTCGGCCGCAGCGGACCGCTGGCCGGCTTCCCTGCCTACGACGCGACCATACAGGCCATGGGTGGCGGCATGAGCATCACCGGTTCGGCTGACCGGGCCGCCATCCCGGTGCGCTGCGGCAACCCCATCGGCGGCATTGCCGGCGCGCTCTACGGCGTGGCGGGGACGCTGGCGGCGCTGGCACGCCGCCGGCGCACGGCGCAGGGCGCAGCACTGGACGTGGCGCTCTTCGATGCGCAGCTCGCCATGAATGCCTACCGGGTGCCGCCGGCGCTGGGCGCGGGCAAGCAGTACGGTCCGGAACCGCATCGCGGCGGCAGCGGCGCCCTGCCCTACGGCCCCTTCAAGGCGCGTTGCGGCCGCTGGTTCGTGCTGGGCATCACCAGCCAGTTCTGGGACAAGGCCTGCAAGCTGATGGGCAAGCCGGAGTGGATCAAGGATCCGCGTTTCTTGACCGAGGCCGACCGTCAGCAGCACGAGCCCGCCTTGAACGAAGCCGTGGGCGCCGTCATCGTCACGCGCGATGCCGATGACTGGGAGAAGGATTTCATCGCCGCCGGCATCCCCGGTGCCACCGTGAAGTCGATCAAGGAAGCCTTCGACCATCCGCATGTGGCGCTGCGCTACATGCTGGTGGGCTTCGACCATCCCATCGGCAGCCAGCTCAAGGTGGCGGGTGACCCGATGAAGCTCTCCGCCCATCCGCACCAGCCCTTCGCCCTGGCCCCTGGCCTGGGCGAGCACACGCCGTTGGTCCTGGCCCAACTGCTCGACATGCCGCAACAGGATATCGCCCGCCTGCGTGCCGCCGGGGCGGTATGGTGGCCCGCCGAAGGGCGCAGTTATGCGCGACCCAGCGTGGTGTAAACGGGACGCCCCTCAATGAACAGCGACAGCCTCTTTCAATCCGCACCAGGAGTGAAGACCATGACGAACCGAATCAGCAGCATCGCAGTGGCCGTATCGGCAGCATTTCTGTCCACCTCGGCCCTCGCGCAGGACGCCTACCCGAACAAACCGGTACGCCTGGTCGTGCCCTATGCCGCTGGCGGCACCACCGACATCGCCGGGCGCCTGGTGGCGCAGCGCCTCACCGCGCTGTGGAACCAGCAGGTGCTGGTAGACAACCGAGTGGGCGCATCCGGCACCATCGGTTCGCTGTTCGTTTCCAAATCCGCTCCCGACGGCTACAACCTGGTGCTGGGCGGCGGCGCCTCGCATGGCGCCTACGAGCTGATCTATCCGGACAAGGCACCTTACAACTCGCTGCGCGACTTCACGCCCATCTCCATGCTCACGTCCATCCGCTACGTGCTGGTGGTGCATCCGGCGGTTGCCGCCAAGACGGCGAAAGAACTGGTGGCACTGGCCAAGGCACAGCCAGGCAAGCTGAACTATGGTTCGTCCGCCATCGGCAGCGCGCCGCAGATGGCGACGGAATTGTTCAAGCTCACTACCAGTACCGACATCGTCCATGTGCCTTTCAACGGCGCGGGGCCCGCCATGACGGCGCTTTTGGGCAACAACATCCAGGTGATGTTCGCCTCCGCCGCCACCGCCGCCGAGCAGGTCAAGGCGGGCAAGCTGCGGCCACTGCTCACCGCTTCGGCTGTGCGCGCCCCGCAAATGCCCGATGTGCCCACCAGCGCCGAAGCCGGCTTCCCCGGCGTGGAAATGGATTCCTGGTCCGGCATCATGGGACCGGCGGGCATGGCCCGCGCGCTGGTCACGCGCATCAGCCAGGACGTGGCGAAAAGCGTGGACGGCGAGGAAATGCGCGCCTCCTTTGCCAAGCTGGGCTTTGACCGCAACACCAGCACCCCGGAAGCCATGGCCGAATTCATGCGCATCGAGCGCGAGCGCGTCACGCGCATCGTGAAGGAAGCGGGCATCAAGGGCGAGTAAGCCTCTCGAGATGCCTGCCCGGGACTCGGGCTTATCCCATTGTCGAAGGTTCTTTGTCAACTTTCGGGGAGACGAGGCTGCAGGCTGGCTTACCCCCTTGTCAAAGGGGGCCGGACTCGCACTCAGCGCGAGCGGGGGGATTTTAGCCAACCAGTCTCATGCCCAACTGGATCAGATCCTGCCGGTAGTCCCCATCATGCTTGTAGCCAGGCAGGTCTGCCTGGGCCGAGCAGCACGCTTGTTGAAAATCCCCCCGCTCGTTCGCTGCACTCACGAGTCGGCCCCCTTTGACAAGGGGGTAAACCTCGTCGCCTTCCCTGGATCAGCATGAAGCCATGACAATAATCAGTTCGTTTATCCAATAATGACCTGCATTACTGTCTTGAAATGATCATTATTTCATTCCCAGCCGTGCAGCCTCCTCCCCCATCACCAGCGCCACATGGCCGATGTGGCCGCGTGCCAGCGCGGCGGCGAAGGCGGCGCGGATGTCGTGCAGGGTGAAGACGTCGGTGGTCTCCGGCCGGATCAGACCCTTGGTGGCCCAGTCCCCAAGCTGGTCGAACAGCAATCGCACTTGCGCTTCGAAACGCTCGCGCGCATCGAACTTGTAATAGCCCATGTACAGGCCGCGCACCGAGATGTTCTTCACCAGCAGTAGGTTGGCCGGAATCTTCGGGATGCTGCCGCCGGCAAAGCCGATGGGCACGATGCGGCCTTCGGGGCGCAGGCAGCGCAGTGATTCGAGGAA
>CAIPGJ010000568.1 GCA_903864555.1 uncultured Pseudomonadota bacterium
CAGGACTGTGAAGGCACGGTGACGGAAATGGGTCTTTGCGTGACGCGCCTGCGCACCGGCACCGGCGAAGACATCGCCCTGCCCAACTCGCTGGTGCTCAGCCATGTGACGCGCAACTATTCGCGCAATGTCGGTGCCGGCGGCTTCATCCTGGACACCACGGTCACCATCGGCTACGACACACCCTGGCGACAGGTGCATGCCATGCTGCTGGAGGCGGTTTCCGGCATTTCCGCAGTGCGTAGCGAACCCGCGCCTTTCGTGCTGCAGACGGCCCTGTCCGACTTCTATGTGGAGTACCGGCTGGTGGTGCAGGTGGGACCGGAATCAGCCGCGGTGCGGCCGCGGGTGCTGGGGGACCTGAACGCCGCCATCCAGGATGTGTTCAACCGCCACGGCGTGCAGATCATGTCGCCGCATTACCGGGGCGATCCGGATGTGCCGAAGATCGTGGCCGAATCAGGCTGGCGGCCCGCGCCAGCCCGTCCGGAATCCTGAGGGCTGCCCCGCGCCTGTCGCGGGGACTCACCGGTCACACCACGAGAGTCTGCGCCTCGCCGTCCTTGCGGGCGCGAATGGCACCGATGCGATACACCGTCTCACCGGCCGCCTCGAGCAACTGCATGGCCGCCTGAGCCTGATCGGCGGCAACGATCACCGCCATGCCGATACCGCAGTTGAAAACGCGGTGCATCTCTGCCTCGGCGACATTGCCTTCACGCTGCAGCCAGTCGAACAGGGGCGGCCGCGGCCAGGCTGATTTCTGCAGCTCGGCCGTGACTGTTTCCGGCAGCACGCGCGGGACGTTCTCCACCAGGCCGCCGCCAGTGATGTGGGCCATGCCCTTCACCGGCATGGCCCGCATGAGTTCCAGCAGCGGCTTCACGTAGATGCGCGTGGGCTCGATCAGGACATCCGCCAGCGGCCGGCCATGAAAATCGGCGGCCAGGTCCGGCCTGGCTCGCTCCAGAATCTTGCGCACCAGGGAGTAGCCATTGGAATGCGCGCCGCTGGAGGCCAGGCCCAGCACCGCATCACCCGGCACGATGGACTTGCCATCGATGATGGCGGACTTCTCCACCGCACCGACGGCAAATCCGGCCAGGTCATATTCACCATCGGGATACATGCCCGGCATCTCGGCCGTCTCGCCGCCGATCAGGGCGCAGCCGGCCTGCTCGCAACCGTGGGCAATGCCCTTCACCACGTTGGTGGCCGTGGCCACGTCGAGCTTGCCGCAGGCAAAGTAGTCGAGGAAGAACAGCGGTTCGGCGCCCTGCACCAGGATGTCGTTCACGCTCATGGCGACCAGGTCCACGCCCACGGTGTCGTGACGGTTCAGCTGGAAGGCCAGTTTCAGTTTAGTGCCTACGCCATCGGTGCCCGATACCAGCACCGGGTCCTTGAACTTCTTGGAGATCTCGAAAAGGGCACCAAAGCCGCCTATGCCACCCAATACCTCGGGCCGCATGGTCCTCCTGGCAAAGGGCTTGATGGCTTCGACCAGGGCATCGCCGGCATCGATGTCGACACCCGCTGAACGGTAGGAAAGGGAGTCGGGGGAGTTATTCTTGGACTGGCTCAAGGGGGGCTCGCGCTTTACGGGTGCAGGTGGCGGGGGGGATGGATACAGGATGTCGGACGGTTACAATACAGACAGCACGCATATCGGGATAGCGGGGTAGTCTGGCTGGATTACCCGGCTGGAATGGGTGCGTTCCTCACACCAGCCATTGCCCGGAGATTTTACTTCAATGTCCAAGCTGCAAGCCGAGCCACTCCTCCCCGGCAATGCTGCGTGGTTGGTCATTGCAGGCATTCTGCTGTGGCTGCTCTGGCTGCTGGCGCCGGTGCTGACACCCTTCTTCCTGGCCGCAATACTTGCCTACATGCTGCAACCGCTGGTCTGGCGTCTGGACCGGCGTGGTGTACCGCGCCCCCTTTCCGTACTCTTGATACTGCTGCTGGAAGCGCTGGTGCTGGTGGTGCTGGTCATGACTGTGCTGCCGATGTTCCTGCGCGAGATCAGCCAGGCTGCCGGACAACTGCCTGACTTCCTCGATCGCATGGACGCCACGCTGTCGCCCTGGATCAAGGACAAAACCGGCATTGCCCTCAGCCTGGACGCTGACAGCATCCAGCAGTGGTTGCGGGAGATGGTCGAGACCACCGAGGGCCTGGGCTCCCAGGTAATCAATTCACTCCGCCTTGGCGGCATGGGTCTGCTCGGTCTGCTTGCCAATGCGGTGCTGGTACCGGTGGTGCAGTTTTACCTGATGCGCGACTGGGAAAGCATGCTGGGACGCGTGGTGGCGCTGATTCCGCCGGCCTGGCGGCCGGCCGTGCGCAGTTTCACCGCAGAGGCCGATGAGGCCATGGCGCAATACCTGCACGGCCAGATGCTGGTGATCCTGGTCATGGCCACCTTCTACACCACCGGACTGTGGCTCGCCGGGCTGGAATTCTTCCTGCCCATCGGCATCATCACCGGGGTGCTCGTGTTCGTGCCCTACCTGGGCAGCATCTCAGGCTTCTTCATGGCCACCTTTGCCGCGCTGATGCAGTTCAACGACTGGACCAGCATGCTGTGGGTCTGGGGCGTGTTCGTCATGGGCCAGATGCTCGAGGGCTATGTCGTGGTGCCGCGCCTGGTCGGCGAGCGCATCGGCTTGCATCCGCTGGCGGTGATCTTCGCGCTGCTCGCCTTCGGCCAGGTGTTCGGTTTCCTCGGCCTGCTGCTGGCATTGCCGGCCAGCGCGGTGTTGCTGGTGGCGCTGAAGCGGCTGCGTGCCCGCTACCTGGACAGCCAGTTGTTCAAGGGTGGCCAGTGACGATTCCGCAGCAACTGGTCCTGGAACTGGGCCCGCCTCCGCCACCCACCTTCGAAAGCTTCTTCCCCGGGCGGAACACGCCCGCCTTCAACGCGCTGCGCGCCGCGCTGCAGGGCGGCGAACACTTCATCTACCTGTGGGGCCCGGAAGGCAGTGGCAAGACCCACCTGCTGCACGCCTTCGTCACGGAAGTCCTGGCCGGCGGCTGCCGTGCGCGCCATGTCGGGCCCGGCGAAAGCATCGATGACCATGCCGGGGAAACGGGCATTGCCGCCGATGACACCCAGCAACTGGACATGGTCGGACAGATCGCCCTGTTCGACCTCTACAACCGCTTTCGCACCCATGGCGGCACACTGGTGAGCGCCGGTGACCGACCACCCGCCGACCTGCCGGTGCGTGAAGACCTGCGCACCCGCCTGGGCGCCGGGCTGGTGCTGCGCTTCGAACCCTTGTCCGACGAGGAAAAGGCGGCCGCCCTCAGCGAGCATGCGCGCCAGCGCGGGTTTCGCATCGCCCCCGAGCTGATCGAGTACCTACTGAACCAGGTGCCGCGCGACATGGGCACGCAGATGTCCGTGGTCGCCGCACTCGATCGCACCTCGCTGGAACGCAAACGCCCCATCACCCTGCCCCTGGTGCGCGAGGTGCTGAAGCTCTCGGGACTAAAACCCTGAGCGCATCCTCCGCCCATCCGACCACCTATCCGGAGCCCTGACGTTGGACCTTGTACTGTTTGACCTCGACAACACGCTGCTCAATGGCGACAGCGACTATGAGTGGGCGCGCTTCCTGATCGAACAGGGCGTGCTGGACGGCCCGGATTACGAGGCGCAGAACGATGCCTTCTTCGACATGTACAAGCAGGGCACCCTGGACATATTCGCCTTTCTGGCTTTCCAGCTGAAGCCCCTCTCCGAGTACAGTCGCAGTCAGCTAGACAGTTGGCACCGGCAGTTCATGCAGACGCGCATCCTCCCCATCATGGGCCAGCCGGCACGCAGCCTGGCGCGCCGCCACCTCGACGAGGGCAGCCTGTGCGCCATCGTCACGGCCACCAATGCCTTCATCACCGGCCCGATCGCCCAAAGCTTCGGCATACCCCATCTGGTAGCCACCGAACTGGAAGAAATCGACGGGAAGTTCACTGGGCGGCCCATGGGCACCCCCTGTTTTCGCGAAGGCAAGCTCAAACGCGTCGACCAGTGGCTGGCATCACTGGGACATGTCTGGGGCGATTTCCCCGCCACCACGTTCTACAGCGATTCGCTCAATGACATCCCGCTGCTGGAGCGGGCAAGCCGTCCGGTCGCGGTCGACCCCGACGAGCGGCTGCGGACCCTGGCCGGGCAGCGCGGCTGGCCGGTAATCAGCCTGCGGACTAGCGAATGAGGAGGAAAACCGCCTCAGGCCCGACCCGGTTTGGGGTATGATCGACGCCACAATTATGGTCATACCGCTGCATCGCCTGCCCCGGCAGGATTCCCCCGACATCACGAGCCGCCGTGCCCAAGGTCGCCTGAGTTCCGGCCGATCCCGCCACGGCTGCGTCCCATTGCATTGATAAAAAAATTCATCAGACGGGTCTTCCGGCTGGGC
>CAIPGJ010000569.1 GCA_903864555.1 uncultured Pseudomonadota bacterium
AGGGTTGCCACGGCAGCCACGGTCACAGCCAGCAGCAGTTCTCCCCCGGCACGCAGGCAGACGGCGCCCAGCAGCGCCGTGATGGCAAAGGTGCGCACGCCGGCCATGGCGCGGTCCGGACCTTCACCCTTGTTGCGTTCGCGCTCTCCGCCCACCAGCAGGCCGATGCCGAGTGCAACCAGCAGGTTGACCAGGGGAAAGTCGGTCAGGATGGACATGGCGAATTCAGATCTGCTGACGAATCGCCGGCAGGCCGTCCAGGCAGTTCAGGTTTTCTTGAACCAGGCTGAACTGGTCAGGGCTGATCATGATCTGCCCTGCAATGTCCCTAGTCCGCCTCAGGTGCGCGCACCAGCAGCACCGGCACCGTCGACTCGCGCAACACGCCCTCGGCATCGCTACCCATGACGATGCGCTTGAGGCCGCGGCGTCCATGCGTGCCCAGCACGATCAGGTCTGCAGATGTGGCCTTGACCTGGCCGAGGATGACTTCGGCCACCGGCAGACCCAGCGTCTCGACCAGCATGGTCTTGCATTGCACGCCCGCGCTGGCGGCTTCCTGCTCGGCCTGGGCCAGGATCTTCTTGCCGCTCTCGCGCAGCAGGTCGATCATCTCGCTGACGAAAGCGCCGCCCTCCGGATACATCACCGGGCCGCGCTCATCCACCACGTGGAGCACATTCAACCGGGCGGACTGCTCGCGTGCCAGGCCAAGCGCGGTCTGGAATCCCTTGGCGGCGGTGCCGCTGCCATCGATGGCAACCAGTATGTTCTTGAACATGTCGTTTCCTTTCCTTGCGTTTCAGTTGTGCCTCCGGAGGAGACCATGGCGCCGGCAGAACAATCCAGAGGCATTGTTGTCAATGTGATGGCTGCCAGCATAATCGCCCGCCCGGGTCAGGCCTTGACGCAGGTCAACTGCCGCCTGCCACCATCCGCCTGCATTGCAACACCGGTAATCACCGGCTGGCTGTGCCGCTGCCTGCGACCTGCAGGGTGCGCGTGCGGACCATGCCATGAAGCAGCCTGGTGCCGGGTCGGGGCATCAGAGCGGGAAGGTCACCTGGCGGATGTCATGCTCGGACGGCATGGGGGATACCTCCCCGCCCAGCCTGCGGCACATGGCCAGCATGCCGGCATTGTCGCTGAGCACGTGGCCGATCATGCGCTTCAGGCCCTTCTCGCGCGCCGCATCACCCAGGCGCCTGAGCATGAGTGAACCCAGCCCCCTGCCCTGCCAGGCATCGGCCAGCACGATGGCGAATTCGCAGCTCTCGCCGTCGGGGTAGCACACATAGCGCGCCACCCCCACTTCCAGCACCGGGGCGGTGCGCTCATCCAGCGCCACGAAGGCCAGTTCGCGGTCGTAGTCGATCTGGGTGAAGCGCACCAGCATCTCGCGGGTCAGTTCCCGCATGCTGTTCATGAAGCGAAAGCGCCGTGTCGCCGGCGACAGTGCGGTGACGAAAGCCTGCTCCATCTGCGCATCCTCAGGGCGGATCGGGCGCAGGCTCACCGGGGTGCCATCGATCAATGTCACCTTGCAGGCAAGGTGTTCCGGATAGGGGTGGATGGCCAGGTGGCCGAAAGCCAGCGGCGCGGCGCCATGCAGGAGTGCCGGCCCCGCCTTCAGGACCACGCGCGCATCCAGGGCCGTGACGCCACCGGCATCGGCCACCAGCGGATTGATGTCGAGTTCATGGACCTCGGGAAACTCGCAGGCCAGTTCCGAGACACGCACCAGCACCGAGGCAAGCGCATCCAGATCGGCTGCCGGCATGCCACGGAAATCGCCCAGCAGTTTCGCCACACGCGTTCCGGCGATCATGTCCGCGGCCAGTGTGGCGTTGAGGGGCGGCAGGGCCACGCTGCGATCACGCAGCAGTTCGACTGCAGTGCCCCCGGCACCGAAGGTGATGGCGGGACCGAACACCGGGTCACGCAGCAGGCCGATCATCAGTTCACGGCCCTGTGGCCGGACCACCATGGGCTCGACCATGACGCCATCGAGGCGCGCCTGCGGTCGGCGCTGCCGGACTTCATCGAGCATGGCGTGGAAAGCCAGTTCGACCTCAGCGGGGCTGGCCAGGTTGAATCGCACGCCGCCAACATCGCTCTTGTGGGTGATGTCGGGCGAGACAATCTTCAGCGCCACCGGGCGGGCCATGTCGGCGGCAAGCTTCACCGCATCGGCCGCGGTTGCGGCAAAGCGGCCGCGTGCCATGGGAATGTGAAAGGCCGCCAGGAGATCCTTGGACGCTTCAGCGCCGAGCACGCTTTCACCCCGTGCCAGTGCCGCCGAGACGATGGCCCTGGCTGTCGCGATGTCGGGTTGTTGCGCATGGGCCAGCGGCCCGGGCACCTGCAACATGGCTTGCTGGTTCTGGTGCCAGGCCGCCAGG
>CAIPGJ010000570.1 GCA_903864555.1 uncultured Pseudomonadota bacterium
GACTATGGCATGCAGGACCTCGCCGCGCTGGCCGAGGTGGTGCAGTCGCGCTCGGAGCGCGCGATGCGCGAGGCCATCATGCGGGTCCCCGATGGCGTGTACGAGTCTGTCATGTGGAGCAACCCGCTTGGCACACCCATGCGTTTCCCGGTTCGCATCACGGTGGCGGGTGACGGCATCGAAATTGATTTCGAGGGCGCGCCAGCACAACTGGCCCAGGGCGGACTGAACTCTACACTGAACTACACCGAGGCGCACGCGACCTACCCGCTCAAATGCATGCTGACACCGGGCGTACGTGGCAATGCGGGCTGTTACCGCCCGTTCACCGTCAAGGCGCCCAAGGGCTCGATCCTCAACTGCGAGTACCCGGCCTCGGTGGCGATCCGCACGCGCACTGGCTGGTACATCGCGCCCAACATCTTTCAGGCACTGGCCAATGCCGCGCCGGCCCAGGTCCAGGCCTTCACCGGGCTGCCGGTGGCGATGACGGTGTACGGCCAGGATGCCGCTGGCGCCACTTACTCCGACATGTTGTTCAGCGGTGGTGGGCAGGGCGCCAATGCCGGATCGGACGGCAAGTCGGGCCTGTTGTACCCAACGTCGGCCGCCAACACCTCGATCGAAATGATCGAGACGCGCGCTCCGATCGTCGTGGTGGAGAAGGCATTTGTGGTCGATTCGGGCGGCCCGGGTCGCTTCCGCGGAGGCATGGCACAGCGGGTGCGACTGCGCAAGCGTGACGAAGACGCGATGCCGATGCTGGTTTCGGTGTACCCCGAGGGGGTTAGCCTGCATATTGCTGGGCTGCATGGCGGCCGGTCCGGGATGACTGCGCGGGGCGTGGTGCAGGATGCAGCGGGCCAGGTCGTGCATGACTGCGGTGCCGGTGAACTCGTGACCCTGACGCGTACTGACCAGTTCGTCGAACTGACGCTAGCCGGTGGTTCGGGTTATGGGGACCCGCGTACAAGGTCGCCGTCGGATGTCGCGCATGATGTAGCCATGGGTTGGATCACACCCCAGAGCGCGACGCAAGACTATGGGCCAGCCAGCGCAGTCAGGCCGGGGGATGGCGTACGCGCTGCCACGGCGCAAACCCTGGCGACCTCCTGATCAGTCCATTTGTTTTTCTTAATGATTTTTTAAAAAGGAGTTTCACCATGGAACGTCGTAGTCTTCTCAAAGGTGCTGCCGGTTCTGCGCTGGCTGCTTCCGCAGTCGGCCTGTCCGGCATGGCGATGGGTCAGCAGGGCAAGAAGATCCTGGTGATCGCCAGCAACCAGGATATCCCCAATTTCGACCCGCACGTGGCAACCGGCTACTCGGCCTCTATGCTGCTGCGCAACACCTATGACAGCCTGGTGCGAGTCGAAGGCTCGCCGGTCAAGGTGGTGCCGCACCTGGCGGCTTCCTGGATGGCGTCGCCCAATGGCCTCGAGTACAACTTCAAACTCGACCCGGCCGCGCGCTTCAACGACGGCTCGCCGGTGACGGCCGAGGCGGTGGTCTACTCGCTGCAGCGCACGCTGCGCCTGGCCAAGGGC